>CBFGLP010000523.1:0-9863 GCA_965649595.1 uncultured Myxococcales bacterium
GACCTCGACCTCGACCTCGAAGTCCTCGTCGTTCTCGTGCTCGAACAGCTCGGCCGGCTCCTCGGCGATCGCCTTGGCGACATCCTCGATCTCGCCCTCGGCTTCGTGCTCGACCTCGGCCGGCTCCTCCTCGACGCTCGCGGCACGCTCGGCCTCTTGCTCGCGCGCGAGCTCCTCGGCCGCCTCGCGAGCGCTTCGTTCACGACGCCGAGCCTCGGCACGCTCGGCCGCCCGGACACGGGCAGCCTGGATCCGCTCGGCCTTCACTCGAGCTCGTTCGGCGCGACGCTCCTCGGCCTCCTGTAGGCGCTCGGCCTTGGCCTGCGCACGCTCGGCCTTGCGCTCTGCGGCTGCTTGTTTGCGCGCAGCCGCGGCTTCCGACTTCGGACGTCCGACCTTGCGCGGCGTGCCCTCGTCACCCTCGGCAACAGCCGCCGCCGCACGCTTCGACTGCTTCTTGCCCGGCTTCGCCTCGGGCTCGCTCGACTCGCTCCGCGAGGCGCTCTTCTTGCTGGCCTTCTTGGAAGTTTGGGGCCTCGACGAGGCTGCGGCTGCCTTCTTGGACGCCTTCTTGCTCCGCCCCGCTGCCATGGGCTCCGACGCGGCCGCGGCGGCCTTCTTGGATGCCTTCTTGCTGGTCTGCACGACCGGAGCCTGCTCCGACGAAGCCGCGGTCGCCTTCTTGGCCGCCTTCTTGCTCGTCTGCGGGACATTGGCGCTCGCGTCCGCCGGCTTGCGCCCGGCCTTCTTGCTGCGCATCTCAGCCGGCTCGATCGGGCTGTCCGCATGCGCCACCTCGATCGCGGACGACCGACTAGCCTTCTTTGTCGCGGGCGACCGACTCCCCTCGGTCGCGGGCGACCGACTCCCCTCGGTCGCGGGCGACCGACTAGATTTCTTGCTCGTCTGCACGATCCGCGGCGCCTGCTCGCTACGTCCCGCCGTGACCACGTTCGCTCGCTCGTTGGCCAGGGAGCTCGCTGGGTCGACCGAGGCTTCGTTCGCGCGCTTCTTTGCAGCCACGCGACGTTTCTACGCGATGGCGCGCCTAGGTTGCAAGTACGTGGGAGCGCTGGGATATGCTGCTCGCAATGGCTTCGCGGACCGTCGTCGACTCGGTGCCTCGAGTCGCAGGGCCCCCACCCTTCGTCGACGAACTCGAAGACACGCTCGACGAGCTGCGCGAGCGCTTCCCTGGGGCGATCTTCCAGCGCTACCTCGACAAGCTGCCCCGAGTAGGCGCATTCGTTCATGTCGCCCCGACGGCGGTGATCGTCGGTGACGTCGAGCTGCGCGATGACGTGAGCATCTGGTACGGCTGCGTCCTGCGCGGGGACGTAAATCGGATCGAGATCCACGAGCGCAGCAACATCCAAGACGGCACGGTCGTCCACCTCGGCGATCACGATCCAACCATCATCGGCGAAGAGGTCGTCGTCGGTCACCGGGCGGTGCTGCATGGCTGTCGGGTCGAAGGCGGCTGCCTGATCGGGATCCAGGCCACCGTGCTGGATGGGGCGGTGATCGGGCACGGCAGCGTGGTCGGGTCCGGAGCAGTGGTGACCGCGGGCACTGTGATCCCGCCGCATAGCCTCGTGCTCGGGGTCCCTGGTCGTCCGGTCAAGACCCTGACCGCCCGCGACGAAGAGTTTCACCGCAAGCTCGCGGGCAAGTACATTCGCTTGGCGCACAACTATCGCGAGGGCTGACGATGAGCGTGGTGAAGATGACGCGGATTGAGTTAGGTGTGCTCGTGCTCGTCGGCTTGCTCGGCTGCAGCAGCAAGTCGAGCAGCGAGGGCGCCAAGCAGGACAAGCCAGCCTCGCGCGAGGCAGGTGCGAACGAGCAGGCCGATCCCGACGCACCGCCACCCGATAAAGGCGAGGCCAACTTCGCCGACCCGCAGGTCCAGCCTCCACCCGCGCCCGAGGGCGCGGTGACGCTGAAAGATCCCTGGCTCTACGTGCAGACCTGCGCCGAGCCGCACGCTTGCGTGGACCTCGAGCAGCCGGCCGCCGACGCGCACTGCCGCGAGCTGAGGCTCGGCGGCCTCGACAGCTGGCGGCTGCCGAGCAAGGACGAGGTCCCACGCTTCAACGGGGTCGCCGGGCTCGAGCAGACGCAGGGCTACCACTGGACCCGCACGCCCTTCGAAGACGACATTGGTCAGGTGTGGATCGTCGATCCGAGCGGTGAAGGACCCGCGACCACGATCCCGCGCGAGCGCAAGCCCTTTCGCGTCCGCTGCGTGAAGGAACCCTGATGAGGGTGACTGCCGGGCTGCGTCGGCCCGTTCGGGTCGAAGGGGGGCTGCTCGTGCTAGCGCTCCTGATCGCTGGCTGCCGCGGCGGAGGCTCGGGCGGTGACACCGGTGAGAGCACGGACGAGTCGGGTGGGCAGCCCTCGCCCGACGCCTGCGCCAGCTCGACCGAGTGCGACCCCGAGTTCTGCGTCGCGCCTTGGGATCCCGAGCGCGAACCCCCGCGAGGGCCCACCGAGTGCGTGAGCGAGTGCGTGGGCGAGCTGGACCTGCAGCGCTTCTGCATCGACGACGCGAGCTGTTGCGAGGGCTTGATCTGCGCGGCAGACGGACTGTGCGAGCCGCCCTTCGACGCGACCGAGTCGGGCTCGGACACCGACGAGACCAGCACCGACACCGGCTCCAGCACCGACGAGACTGACACCAGCGAAACGAGCACCGACGACACCGACTCCAGCACCGACGAGACCAGCAGCGATGGCACCGACTCGACGACTTGACGTGCTCGCGCCGTGCTGGATGAGGTAGGTTCGAGCGAAGTGGGCGAGGAGGCCGGAGCATGTGGACATGGACGTTGCTCGCGCTGCTGAGCGCCTTGGTCAGCCCGCCGGAGGCTGAGAATGCGAGCCCGGGCGCACGCGAGGTACCGATCCAGCGGCCCGGAGAGCCCGTGTCGCTGGTGCTCGACTGGCAAGCGCCCGAGTCCTGTCCCGCTCGACGAGAGCTGGTCGAGCAGCTGCGGATCTTGCTGCCTTCGCTGCCCGAAGACGTGCCCGCCAAGGCCACGGCGCGCCTTCGCGTGGAGGCCAAGGTCCAGCTCGAGGACGCCTCGCTCGGGTCCCCAGGGGCTGATCCCTGGACGGCGCAGCTGCGGCTGATCACGGCCGAGGGCACCAGCGAGCGTCGCTTCAGCGCGACGACCTGCTCGGCCGTGGCCGAGGCCACGGTGTTGATCGTAGCGATCACGCTCGACCCCGTCGCGGTCGCGGAGGGCATTAGCGAGGCCCGCGACCATGAACCAGGGCCGCAACCGACCTCGCCCGAACCCGACCCAGAGCCCGCGCCACCCTCCATCACCCCCTCGACCCTGCGCTCGACCCTCGGAGCCGGAGACGGCGTCGACCTGCACGACGGCGCGGCGCGGGCTCGTGGTCGAGCTCCGCGGGTCGGTCTGCGGGTGTTCGGCAGCGGTGGTTGGGGTCCGACTCGCGCCTTTCATGGCGGCATCGGGGGCAGCCTCGCGCTCTTCGATCGACTCTGGCGCTGGGAGCTCGCGGCCGGGTGGTCGATCCCTCGCGTGACCCGGCTCGATGACGGGACCGGGGGTCGCTTCGACGGCTGGTGGGTCGGCTCGCGCGGCTGCCTGGTCCCCGCGGTGCGCGGCGTCGAGTTTCCCTTCTGCCCAGGGGTCGAGGTCGGCATGGTCCGAGGCCGCGGTGTGAATCCCACCCCCAACCCCGACCGGGCCTCGTTCCTCTGGGTCGCCCCGCTGCTCGGCCAGGGGATCGTGTGGGCGCCAATCGAGCGGGTCGCCCTCGGGGCCGAGGTCGCGCTGGTCGTCCCCGTCACGCGCGGAAACTTCCTGATCGGCGAGCAAGAGGTCCAGCGGCTCCCGGTGGTGGGAGGCCGCATCATGCTCGGCGTGGAGCTGCGCCTTCCCTAGGGTCGTGCGATCGTCGGGATGGAATCGGCTCGTGCCGGCCACCGGCTGACCGATGAGGAGCCTCCGCGTTCGTGGCCGCCCCCCAACCAGCGCTCGCGTCCGAGTTCGACGCGGTCTACCGCGAGCACTTCGCGTTCGTGTGGCGGAGCTTGCGGCGCTTCGGGGTGCCCGACGCGGCGCTCGAGGACGCGGTGCAGGAGGTGTTCGTGGTCGCGGATCGTCGCTTCGGCGCCTGGTCGGAGCACGCGTCGCTCCGAGCCTGGTTGCACGGAGTCGCGCGGCGGGTCGCGGCCGATCAACGACGGGCCCGCGATCGCCACGAACGCAAGCTGGCCGCCCTGCCCCGCTCGCACGAGACCTTGGCGCTCGACGAGCACGTCAGCGACCGTCGCCGCCTCGATGCCCTCGCAGCAGCGATCGACGCCCTCGAGCCAGCTCGACGCGAGATCTACATCCTCGCCGAGCTCGAGGGCTTGAGCGCCCCGGAGATCGCCGAGGCGCTTGGCTGCAAGCTCAACACGGTCTACTCGCGCCTGCGGCGGGCGCGAGCCGATCTCGAGGCGTTAGTGCACGGCCGACAACCCACCGACACCGAAGGGAGCCTGAACCATGGTCGAGCTCGATGACGCGACCCGACGGGCGCTGCTGAGCCGCGAGGCTCCACCACCGGGCGCCGAGCAGCGCGTGCTCGCGGCCCTGCGCACACGCTTGATCCCACCCACGGATGGTGGGCCCGGCTCGGGGCTCGAGAGCACGCCGACCACCGACGGCGGACTGAGTCTCGGTGGCTCGGGAGCTGGCGGCTCGACTTCCGGCTGGATCGCTCACGCGGCCAAGATCGTCACAGCGACGATCGGCATGACGAGCGCGGGCCTGCTGGTGGTCACGGTGGTTGGTCGAGCGATCGTCGGCGAGCCGTCGGCTTCGAATCCATCCGTGCCTCGAGCCGAGCTGATCGATCACGAGCACGATCGAGATCGTGATCACGCCGCGTCGGCGCCCATCGAAGCACCCGCAGAGCAGGTCGACGAGGTCGCCGCCCCGGCGCTCACGCCCACGCCTGCACCGGCCAGTCCTTCGAAGCCCGCCAAGCCTGCTCCTGCCGACTCGATGGCGACGCCCGCCAGCACGCTCGAAGCCGAGCTCGCGCTGCTGCGCGCCGCCAAAGCTGCTGGATCGCCGACCGACGCCCTGGTGTCGCTCGAGCAGCATCGCCGCGACTTTCCCCACGGAATCCTCGCCGACGAGCGCGACGCGCTGCGAATCGACAGCTTGTGCGCGCTCGATCGCCGGACCGAGGCTCGCTCCGCAGCCAAGCGCTTCCTCGCCGAGCGGCCGGACTCGCCCTTGCGTGCGCGCGTACGCGACGCGTGTCGTTGACCACGTCGACCTCGTCGAGGTCGGGACGGATCGACCTGGCCCTGGCCACCAGCGGGATCGAGTGGGCACGAACTTCCCCCACTCGGAGACCAATGACCATGGATATGCGGTTCGATACCAAGCAGCTCACCCTCGTCGCTCTCGTCATGCTCGCGCCCCTCGGGGGCTGTGATCTCGGCGGGAAAGAGATCGGCGAGGACGCGAGCGACGACGCGAGCGAGGGCGACGGTGCGTGTGAGGGCGACGACGCGAGTGAAGGTACCGACACGAACGAAGGCGACGACACACAGGACACCGCGAACGAGGGCGAGGACACCTCCAGCACGGATTGCGAGGAGGCGATCGCCGGGCTCGATCCGTTGATCAACAGCGAGGAGGGTGGCTGCATGATCGTCGCCCGCTTCGACAGCCAGACGCTCGCGCCGCTCGGCTTCCATCCGACCTGCGGCGCCCAGCCGGGCACCTTTCTGGAGGAGGCCGAGGCCCGCGAGCTGAGCGAGTGCTGCGGCGGTGGCGAGCGGATCAGTCCGGCCGACGACATCGAGGTGATGGTGTTCTACGAGCAGCCGGCCGACTTCGGTGGCGTGTTCGTGTTCAGCAATCACATGGTCGAGACCGCGTTCGAGGCCACGATGGTCTGGGACGGACAGGGCGAGATCCTCGAGCCCACGCAGTGGGAGGATCCCGAGCTGATGGGCAGCGGGTGCGACCCGGCGATCCCCGCGTTCGTGCGCAGCTACGACCTGATCAACGGCGGGAACCCGATCCCCGAGGAGGATCTGCAGCCCCTGCTCGCGGCCGTGTTCAGCACCGCGCTGGTGCCCGCCATGCTCGAGGCGCCCGAGGCCGAGCTGCGGGTGACCGACGTGTTCCTCTACGGACGCGACGGCGAGGGCAACCCCGAGGATCAGGAGTACATCGTCCTCTTGTCGCTCTGATATCAGAGTCGAGCGTCCCGCGGCTCGACTCGTCGAGCCGCGGGACGGAACCTCCAACACCTGGCCATTGGATTGATTGAATGGGCATCCACACTTCGCCCGAACGGAGAACCTGAAATGTCGATCCAACTCACGAGCATTCGCACCGTCCTCGCAGCTCTGATCGCCATCGCGCCGCTCGCCTGCGATCTCGGACAAAAGAACATCGGCGACGAGAACAGCGGTGATACCGGCACCGAGTCGGGCACAGACACCGACGATGAGCTGATCTGTGGCGACATCACCGATCCCGCCGAATGCAACTCGGCGAGCAACGCAGAGATCTATTGCTCGTGGGGCATGATCGGTCGTGCGGTTCGGACCGGTGACGTCTGCGAGATCACCGAGGTCGGATACTGCTTCCAGGAAGAGTACGTGGGCGACACGGCCACTGGTTGCGAGGTGGGGTCGGTCGAGGGCTGCCCGGACTCGAATCCCACCTACAAGATCACCCCCGACGGCGTGCTGCTGGGCGCCGTCTGTGGCGGTACGCCGGAGCCGGGCTTCAGTGGGTGCGCCTCCGGTACGGCCGCGAGCGCCGATCCGCCCGAGTGCGCGTGCGCGTGCGAGCTAGCACCCTGAGCCAGGCCTAGATCAGCCCCAGCTCCCGCAAGAAGCGACCGACCTCGCGGTGGTAGAGCGATGATCGCAGCTGCCACGCATGCCCGCCCGGAAAGCGGAAGTGGCGGGGTCGGTCCCAGTGCTCCCACAGATCTCGCGTGTGCTCGGCGGTCACCACCGTGTCGCCGAGCGCCGTCACGATCATCCGCCGATCCCACGGGACCTTGGGCGTGTAGCTCAGCGGCGAGTGCAGCGACCAGAGCTGGTGGTAGCGCTCGCGGGTCATGCCGAGCTGCTCGACGCTGCGCCGCACGGGATCCCCTTCGCCGTGATCCCAAAACAGGTGGGCAAGCGACGCAGGCGGCATCACCGGGATCACGAAGTCCAGCCGATCATCGATCGAGGCCAGCAACGCGCTCGTGTAGCCACCGAGCGACGAGCCCATCATGCCCAGCGGAGCTTCGTTGCGGGCGAGGATCGCCGAGATCACCGCGCGCAGCTCGATCACGGTCTGAATGAACGCCTCGTTGCTGCGCACGAGGTCGGGCGAGGGGTGCAGCTCGCCGCTAAAGCGCGCCCGCGCGGGCTTGCGCCTGCCGTGATAGGGCGCGAGATAGAAGTACACGTCGAGCCCGAGCCGGTGAAACAGGTAGGGCACGTCGTACTCGAAGCGATGCATCCACCACGGGCCCACGCCCCACCCGTGCGTCAGCAGCAAGCTGGCCCGGGCCGGCTCGCGGTGTCGCCAGCTCCACACGTGGACGTCGTGCAGCTCGGGATCGGCGGTGAACTCGGCCGCGTACTCGGGATCGAGCGGCGCGTAGGGGGTCGTGAAGCGAGCGTGCTCCGCAAACCCGCTCTCGCGGCCGCCCGACGCCAGCACCCGTCGCAGCGGTTGCTGCTGGAGGATCATCAGGCGAGGCGCACGCTCGGGTGCGGGCATCACCTGGTCCGGGTCGACGAGCAGCGCGGGGTTGGTATACCGCTCGAGTCGCGTCAGCATCCGCTCGAACGCCGCCGGCTCGGTCGGCGGTCGCCTGGCCAAGAACAGCCTGCGCAGCGCCGCCATCAGCACCCGGTCCGCGCCGCGAGCCGTCAGCGCGATCAACTTCTCGGGCATCGCAGGTGGCGGATGCATGCTCGGCACCGGAAGGTGGAAGGGACCAGTCTCCTCGGCTGGAGACTCGAACGCGGGACTGCCGGGACCGAGAAAACCCGAGCGCACGAGCATGAGTATAGGCAGTTCATCGGACCACGGCGCGGCTCATCCGCCACGGCACTGTCTAGCTTCACTTTACACTCAGCTTCCCGTGCGCGACACTCGTCTCGTGTCCGCCGCCCAGGTCGATCCTCCTTCGCGCCTCGCCCGGCTGATCCCCCGTCGGCTCCAGCCGCGCCTGGACCAAATGCGCCGTGACGTTCGGGCGATCGTCGCCGACCTTCGCGGTGATCGACCGCCGCCTTGGACTGCACGAGACGGCTCGCGCTACCCGGTCCACTCCGGGACGAGCATCGCGACTCGCGAGTGCGAGGTCATTGAGGTCGTGCGCGAGACCGCCGACGCCGTCAGCCTGATCTTGCGCGATCGCAGCGGGGCCCCCTTCCCCCCCGTTCGACCCGGGCAGTTCTTCACCTTGCTGCTCGAGCTCGACGGACGAGTGCTGCGCCGGGCCTACTCGGCCAGCGGCGACTGCCGACAGCGCGAGCAAGTGCGCCTGACAATCAAGCGCGTCAGCGAGGGCCGTGTGTCCAACTGGCTGGTCGATCACGCCGAGGCTGGGATGGTCGTGCGCGTGCTCGGTCCCTCGGGCGAGTTCGGGATCACGCCGAGCCCCGACGCGGCTCCCCGCAAGCTCGTGCTGATCGCCGGCGGTAGCGGAGTGACCCCGATGATGGCCCTGCTGCACACGCTGCCGGCGATCGAACCAGACGCCGAGCTGGTGCTGATCTATGGCAACCGTCGTGCGCCCGACATCTTGTTCGCGCGCGAGCTCGACCAGCTCGTCGCTACCTACGGCCCGCGCGTGCAGGTCGTGCACGCGCTCGAGCAACCGCCCGAGGGCTGGACGGGCGCCGTGGGTCGGCTCGATGCGGCCGGCCTCGCCCCGCTGATCGACGGACTTCGTCAGCCCCCCGCGGCTGATGGGCGGCTCGCGCTCGCCCGCGAGCCCGCGGCCGAGTTCCTGCTCTGTGGTCCCACACCTATGATGGAGGCAGCACGCGCGCTGCTGCGTGAGCTCGGCATCGACGAGGACCGCATCCACCAAGAGAGCTTCTTTGCCCCGCAGTCGCGCGACGACGCGACGCCGCGAGTCCGCGAGCCGCAGCCGGTCACGATCGCGATCGCCGGGCGTGAGGTTGGCTTGGTCGTACAGCCCGGCCAGACCTTGCTCGAAGCCGGGCTCGCCGCCGGGATCGCGATGCCCTACTCGTGCACGATGGGCGGCTGCGCAGCGTGCAAGGTTCAGCTCGAGCGTGGCGAGATCGTCATGCAAGAGCCCAACTGCCTCGGCCCGGACGAGCGCAGCGCTGGATGGGTGCTCACCTGCATCGGCTGCCCGACTCGGCCCACCCGCGTGCGGGTGACGGGGGGTCGCTGAGTGGCCCGCCCTCGCGCCGCGACGGCGACCAACCAGCCAAGCACGCGGGGCCGCAAGGCCGCCGACGAGCGATCGCCAGACCGCGCACGCTGGCCCTACCGCATGAAGGACCTCTGCGAGCTGACCGGCCTCGATCGCCAGACGATCCACTTTTACATCACCAAGGGCCTAGTCCCCGAGGGCCACAAGACCGGCCGCAACATGGCCTACTACGGGGCCGAGCACCTCGAACGGATCCGGCTGATCCGCCAGCTCAAGCACGAGCGTTTCTTGCCGCTCGACGCGATCCGAGCCGTGCTCGACGGCCAGGACGAGGACTTCACCCCACAGCAGCGCGCCTTGCTCGTCGAGGTCAAGGAGCGGGTCGGCGACGTGCTGCGCGACGCTCGGACGCCGCAGCCCGGCGGCGAGCGCCAGCCGAG
>CBFGLP010000524.1:0-3443 GCA_965649595.1 uncultured Myxococcales bacterium
CAGTCGCGCTGGGCCCTGCAGCTGCTCCGTGTCGCGCCGATCGCCGAGTGCGTCGCCAGGCTCGACGAGGTCGTCGCGCGCTACCCCGACTCGTCGCTGCCGATCTGCCACCGCGGCGAGCTGCACCTGTGGCTCGGCAACTGGGACTTGGCCAAGGCCGACCTCGAGGCGGCGATCCAGACGATCGAGGGCACGCGCTGGGCCTACATGGGTCTGTCGACCCTCGATCTGATCGCGGGCGAGTGGGAGCGAGCGCTCGAGACCAACGCCCGCGGCGTGCAGGTCATGCACAACACCGAGGGGCCGGCGATCTATGTGTTTCGCGGCGAGGCCAAGCGTCGGCTCGGTCGCCTCGACGAGGCCATCGCCGAGCTCGAGCAGTCGGTCCGCTGGCACCCGGCCCGTGCGAGCGCGACGATCAACCTCGTGCTCGCCTACGCTGCCAAAGGTGAGGTCGAGCCGATACGGCCTTTGTGGCGCCGGCTCGCCCACGACCAGGCAGCCGGGCTGATCTCCGACGCGGCGCACGAGCTCGGGTTGACCGTGCACGGCGACGGCGATTGGGAGCCGCCGGTCGACGTACAGGTGGCCGTGCTCGAGCGAGCGCTCGCGATGATGGGTGGCAACCGATCGTCGGGGCTGCTGACCTACTGGACGGCGAGCGGCAAGCTGCGCTTCGTCCAGCACTGGCCGCATGGCGGTCGCGGTCCGCACGAGCGCGACCACGAGCACCTCGAGCAGGCCAAGCGGATGCTGCTCAAGGCGCTGGCCAGCTACTCGGGGCCGCGCTCGGCTTGAGCTCGAGCTGCCGAGTCGGGCGAGCCCGAGACGATCGGCAGCCGTCGAAGCCCGCGGATCGTCGGTGCCTGGCCACGGATGCTGGCGATCTCCTCGTCGCCAAACTGCTCGAGGTAGTCCGGCCGCACGCCCGGGCAGATCGCCTCGAAGCGGCAGCCCGCGCAGGCGGGCACGTGCCTCTGCCCGGCCAGCCGACTCTCCTTTAGCTCGAAGGTCGCCTCGGGTGTCACGACCATGACCCGCTGCGAGCCGGGATCCCAGGCGTGGGTCCAGTCGTCACCGAGCAGGCAGCGGGGGACGTGGAGCGACTTGACCTCGAGCGAGCGCGAGCGCCCAACCGCCAGCGCCTCGCGCAGGAAGGGCAGGGCCTCGCGCATGGCCGGCAGGCTGTCGACGTTCTCGCGGTTGCCGTCGGTCAGCGAGACGTACCAGAGGTGGACCTCGCGGACGCCTCGGTCGGCGATCCATCCGATCGCCTCGGGCAGCCAGCGGTAAGTGTCGGCCTTGATGATCGCGTCGACGACCACCGGGAGCCCGCTCGCGGCCGCCTCGCGCAGGCCCTGCTCCATCGCTGCGAAGCTGCCCGCACGCCGAACCAGGGTGTCGTAGGCCTCGGGGCGGTGGGTATGGATCGACACGTGAAAGCGCGAGACCCCGGCCTCGACCAGCCTCGCCACGTTGGCCGCGCTGAGCAGCAGGCCGTTACTCTGTAGCTTTACGTCCGCGTAGCCGAGCTTGCGGGCGGCCTTGATCAGCCCGACGAGATCGCGCCGGATCGTCGGCTCACCGCCCGTGAACGCGATGCGGTCGTAGTCGCGCTGTCGACCCAGCCGCATGGCCCCGAGCAGCTCGGGGGTCGAGAGCGAGCGGGCTCGCATCGCGGGCGTGATCGTGCAGTAGTCGCAGGCGAGGTTGCAGTCGTAGCCGACGATCACGTCGAGGAGTCCGGCCATCACCGCATCATCCGACTTCGGGGGTCCTGAACCGAGGGGCCGCCGTCAGTCCACGCGCTTTGAACGCGTAGGCCTTTGCGGCGGGACTGTTCCGGGAGTGCTCCCGGAGCCGGAATAGCTCGATTTGCCCAGTTGGGGAATGACCATGGGTTTGGAAACACGCGGTTTCGCGCATGGATGATGCGTGCCATGCGCGTGCCACGGAGCCCTCACCGAGATGAAGATTCGCGACCCAACATGGCTCGGCTTTCTGGTATGAGTAGGCAGTCCTTCGGTTGACTGGAAGTCGTCCCATGGTCTCTCGCACCCTTCGAACGAACCTCCTCGTATCCTTGGCACTCATCGCGGCTTGTAGTGGTGACGATGAGCCGAGTGACACCAGCACCACCTTCCCGTCCGACGACGAGATCGACACTACGGCCGAAGAAGCGCCGGATGCAGAGGAGAGCGCGGACAGCAACTCCGAGTCGGGCGAGACGATGGGCGACGGTGACGGTGACACGGCCGACACCAGCGATACCAACGACACCGATCCGACCGAGAGCACCGACGAGACGGCCGACGATACGACCGACGATGCGACCGAGACGACGGGCATGGAGTGCCTCGATCTCGATCAGGACGGCTACGGCGACAACTGTGATCTCGGGCCCGACTGCGACGACGCGGACTTCAACAACCACACCGACGAGGGCTGCGCCAACTGTGCGGACGCCGACCTCGACAACTACTGGGTCGGCTGCGACACCTTCGACGACAGCAAGCCTGGCCCCGACTGCAACGACGCCGACTTCAACGTGTTCTCGGACCTCGGCTGCGCCAACTGTGTCGACGGCGACAACGACGGGTTCTGGAAGGGCTGCGACCAGTACGGCGACGCCAAGCCCGGCCCCGATTGCAACGATGCCAACGGGGGCGTAGGCATCGGCGACAACCAGGAGCTCTGCAACGGTATCGCCGAGAACTGTGCCGGCGAGATCGACAACGCGCCGCCGGACGAGATGTGCCCGGCCGACGGCAACGATCCACCCGGCGTCGCCCCGATGAACGGCTGGGCCTGCAACCCGCCCGCGCCCGGCGTCGACGGCTGCGAGATCGCCAACTGCGTCGAGCAGTTCTTCGACCTCGACGAGCAGCTGCCCAACGGCTGCGAGTGTGAGGCCACGCCGCGGACCGAGAGCTTGGCCGCCTGCTCCGACGCGCCGCAGGGCTACCTCGGCAGCGCTGGTGAGGGCTCGCAGCTCAACGGGTTGGTCATCGGCTCGGTCCCGCTGATCGACAACGGCATCGGTGCTGGCGCCGAGGACTGGTTCAGCGTCGAGTTCCCCGAGGCCGGCAACCCCGGCACGCGGCCCAACACCGGCAGCATCCGGGTCGACTTCGCGGTCAACACCAACAACGACTACCGCTTCCAGGTGTTCCGCACCTGCAACTCGGTCGCGTTCGACAGCGGCCTGGCCACGCAGTTCGGCGGCGGTGCCCCGCCGGCCCGCGAGTGGTGGTTCTTCGACAACCACGCCGCGCCCGTCGACATGCCGGTCCCGGCCCTCTACGACGACGACGTCAACTGGCCGAGCAAGGTGTACATCCGGGTGTTCCGCGTGCAGAACGACAAGACCTGCAACGACTACCAGCTCCGGATCCAGCGCGTTTCGAACTAGATGGAGGGAACGTCGCCGTTCCCTCCCCCTG
>CBFGLP010000525.1:0-2873 GCA_965649595.1 uncultured Myxococcales bacterium
AGGGCTTCGTCAGCCCGTCCAGGCTGACGGGCTACGAGTGCAGCCACTCCCGGCCACCGTCGTTCATGCGAAGGGGATCACCAACACGATCGAAGCTCGCTCGAGCTTTACGCCGGCCTGACGAGCGCTCGACGGTTGGCCGCCGCGGACTCGCCAAACTGAAGGTGTGAGGTCGACGTGACGACCTCTAGCAACCGAGTCAGCCGCCTGCGGCTCAGAAAGCGAAACGACCATGACCATCGCCAGCCTGTTCGGAACCCGCCTGCTCAGTGGAATCGGTGCCCTCGCCATCGCGGGCTCGCTCACCGGGGCCGCCGCCGCGGCCGATCCCGCGCAGACCCGCGAGGCCCGGCACGAGGCTCAGCGCGAGAGCAAGGACGCGATCAAGCAGCTCCGCGAGCAGCTGAAGCAACAGACCAAGGCCGAGCGTGACGCGATCAAGCAGCTCCGCCGGCAGCTCGCGGCCGAGTACGCCAAGGATCAGCCCGACCAAGCCACCCTCGATCGCCTCCACCAGGAGATCGAAGCCAAGCGCGACGCGATCGCCGACGAGCGGCACGAGACGCTGGTCGAGATCCACGACGAGCTGACCCCCGAGCAGCGGGAGAAGGTCGCCGAGCGGATCGCCGGGAACGACCACCAGGGCAAGGGGAAGCACAAGGCCAAGCACGAGCGCGGCGCCAAGTCGGCCCGCGAGGGTGAACGAGGCAAGGGCGCGCAGGACCGCGAGCTCTCGGCCAAGGGCAAGCGCAAGGCCAAGCCGAAGCTCGAGTCGGCCGACGACGTGAAGGCCGCTGGGTGATCCAAATCGACAGGACATCGACCGAGGCCGCGGGTGCTCCCCGCGGCCTCTTTGTCGTTCGCAGCTAGCGAGGCGCGTCGACGCGAGCCAGCCGCGGGACCGAGAAGCCGAGCTCGGAGATCGGCAGGCGCATCACGCTGGCGAACACGATCCCCTGCCCGTCCGCGGTGAAGCGCGGCAAGTAGTCGCGGACTGGGTTGTCGGTGAGCAGGTCTAGCCGT
This sequence comes from uncultured Myxococcales bacterium, assembly GCA_965649595.1. Taxonomy (GTDB): domain Bacteria; phylum Myxococcota_A; class Polyangia; order Nannocystales; family Nannocystaceae; genus Plesiocystis. Next base: position 1,024 of record CBFGLP010000525.1, read on the forward strand.
GCGGACGCGAGATCGAGGCGAGCGACCTCGGTGTCGATGCTCTGCGGATCACCGACCACCAACGCGAGCGCGTCTCCACGGGGCGCGAGCGCCCAGCCGCGCAGGTCGTCGTGCTCGAACACCTCGCGCACGACCACTTGCTCGGGCGTGAGCGTCAGCAGAATCGGGCCCTCGTCAGCCTCCCCTACTTCTAGGCCGGCCGAGGCCAGCTGCTCGTCTAGCTCGGCCGCGGCTTCGGCCGTCAAGCGAAGCTCGATCACCGCGACGCTGCCCGTGCGATCGGGCGCGGTCAGCAGCACGTGCAGCTGCCAGGAGGAGGGCTTAGTCGGCATCGCCAGCACCTCGCGCAGGCTCCGACCTGGGGCGATGAAGTCGGCGGGGATCCGCAGGTGTGCGCCTGGCCGCCGCCGATCGACGACGTGCAGCGCGTGCTGGACGTGCGCCCGAGCGAGCTCGTCGGCGTCATCGGGCAGCATCGTGCGCGAGAGCAGAGCGACGCGCTGCCCGTCGAGGAACGCGAGATCGCCGAACTGCACGTCGGGCAGCGAGAGCAGCTCCTCCACCGTCCCGCCGTCCCCGTCCGTCCACACGCGCAGCGTCGCCTCGGACCCGCTCTCACCAACCCGCGCGAGCAAGAGATCGTCCCCGCTGACGAGGCGGGGCGCGAGCTCGCCGAACCCGAACTCGCTGGGCTCGAGCGAGGGAAGCTCGCTCAGCTCCGTCCAGCGACACCCCGCGGCCGAGCCAGGCTCGCTGCGGGAACGCCACAAGCGCACGCCATCGCGGGCGGTCGAGATCGCTATCGTGCTCCCGTCGCTGGCGCTCTCGAAGCTCGGCTCCTCGGCCAGCGCGATCTCGCCTCCAGCTAGCTCGGTGCAGCGAACGCTCGCGTCGAACCGACCCTCCGCGATCGCCTCGGGCGACAGCCAGTCGAAGGTCATCAGCGTATCTGGATCGACGTCGAGCTCGAGCGTCTCGGCGTCGTCGCTGTACACCTGCAAGTCGTGACGCAGCAACAGCAAGCCGCCGTCGGGTGTCGGCAAGGCGGTGCCGGTCTGCAGCGGCTCGCTGAGCAGCTCGGCCCGATCCTCGGCGAGCGTCGCGAGCGAGTCGCTGACGAGCCCATCGATCGTGCGCGAGAATCCGCGCGGGCGCTCGACCATCACCCGACCTCGCCGGATGCTGTCCTCGAGCTGGAGCTCGATCACCGTCGGCCGGTCGAGCTCCTCGCGATCGGCCGCCAGCCGCGGCTGCCCGAACAAGGCCTCGAGCGCGCCGTATCCGGGCACGCGCAGGACCGTCTCGTCATCGATCGAGTCGACGCTCGCGCGGTGGGGGAAGCTCAGATCACCCACGCTCAAGACCATGTAGTCGCGCCGCTCGAGCTCTTCGATCGCGTCGAGCGAGGGCTCGAGCTCGAGCCCCTCGAAGTCGAGCTTCGCCGGCTGCTCGAACACCACGAAGGCGACCCCCCGCTCGTCGGCCAGCTCGAGCAGCAAGGGCACCCCGCCCGCTTCGGCGTGATCGCTCTCGGGCAGCGCCTCGCGAGCACCAGCCTCCCAATCACCGAAGCTGTCGATCTCGACCTCGAACCCAGCCCTCGTGAAGAGCGGGAAGTAGTCGATGCCCTCTCCAGCGGTGACGACCATCACTCGTCGCGGATGCTCCGCCGCGCCGCGCCCTTGGTCCCGCGATCGCTCCCAGGTCGCCGCCGCGATCCCGCCCACGACCAACAGACCGAGCAGCAAGACACGCGAACGGAAGCTCCTGCTCAGCGCCTCGACGTCCGAGTTGCCTCGCGGCCCAGCCATGCCTGGGGAAGCTTAGCCCCCCCGCAGGCGCCGTGCACT
>CBFGLP010000526.1:0-1881 GCA_965649595.1 uncultured Myxococcales bacterium
GCGGTGTCGGGCTGCTCGATGTCGGATTCTAGCGAGCTGAGGGGGCTCGCCTGATCGAGCTCGACCACGAGGTCTTCCTCGATTGGCTCCGCATCCTCCAGAGCGCACGCCCAAATCCCGACCAAGAGAACTGGGAGCCAATTATAGGGGATCGCAATCGCTCGATCTCGGCACGTCATTGCTGCTGTATATTCAGGATGAGCGAACTCGCAACTCTGGCGATCCGACCAGATCGTGGGTGCGAGATTGATCGCTGCACTGACAACTCCGCCGCCGACACGATGTCGAGCCTCTGTCGGCAACGCACGTAATCAACTGCTCGAGCTACTGCGTGCTCGCCAGCCGTCGAGGACGCCGAAGAAAGCAGCGTATCAATGATCGCGCGTCTGAATCGGCTCGTAGCAGTCGTAGTTGCGCTGAATGGCGATCTTGCCGTCCCGGAACTCGAGGAAGATGGCAAACTGTGCCCGCATTTGTGTGCCCGCGGGGAACTTGCCGAAGCCCTGGGCCAGGATCGCGTGCCAGGCTACTTCCAGGACCACGGTGTCGCCGCTCTCGAGGGCGTTGAGCACGGTGTATTGCTCGCTCGCGAGCAAGGTCCTGCCCAGCGCAAAGCCGTTCAGCAGCGCCTGGCGATCACGCTTTTGACCACTCGGCACGAGCGTGTTTGGCAGCTCGTGCATGACTATGTCCGGGGCCAAGAGCGCGTCGAGCTGCTCGGGAGTAGCGGCTCGGTCAGCGAGGATGTCGAGATAGCGGCGGGCAGTGTCGATGTTGCGCATGCGACGACGGATGTGGGGACTAAACAACCCCTACTCGGCCGCTTTGCGCATCGCTCGACGCCAGCTGCGGGTGTCCTCGACGAACTTCTCGACCTGATCCTTGGGCATCGGCACCCCGACCACCGGCGCCCGACCCTTGTCGCCGAGCGCCATCGGGTCGACCCGCTCCCCGTCGTTGCGCACGAGCTCCAGCCGCAGCCGCGGCGCGGGGGTCTTCCCGCTGTTCCCGACCAGCGCGATCACCTGGCCCTGCTCGACCCGCTCGCCCTCTGCGAGCTCGCCGATCGTCCGCATCAGGTTCGAGTAGCGGACCCGCAGACCCTCGTGCTCGCCCTCGGCGTGGTCGAGCTCGAGCTCGACGACCAAGCCCTCCTCGCCCTCGAGCTCGACCTTGCGGATGGTCCCGTCTCCGAGCGCGACCACCGGGGCGCCGAGCGGGCGGCGGTAGACCGCGCCCATGCGGCCGTCGATGAACTCGATCGCGGGGGCCAGCGCGGCTTGGGCCTCGGGGTCGATCGGGTGCCAGGCGAAGGGCGAGCGCAGCAGCAGGCGCTGCATCGGGGCGCCCTCGCCGTCGAAGAAGGCCTCGTGACCGCCCTTGGGCGTGTAGCGGTAGAACGCGAGCTGGCCGGCGTGGCCGACGTAGCGGATCGCCAGCAGCTTGCCGTAGCGGTGGAAGTGTTTTCCTAGATAGCGCTTCTCGACCAGCACCTGCATGCGGTCGCCGGGGCGGGTCTCGCTGTCGAGGTCGATGTTCTGCGCGAGCGTGTGCGCGACCAGGGCGGCGAGCTCGGGGGTCTGCCCGGCGTCGAGCACCGCGTCGAGCAGGCTGCCGTTGCGCGGCAGCTCGAGCGCGATCACGGCCACGTCCACGCGCAGCGGGTGCTGGATGTTGCGGACCTCGAGGCCCTCGCTGCTGCGGCAGGCCTGGATCAGGTGGCCCTCGGAGACCTCGATCTCGAGCGCCGAGACCCCGCCCTCGCGATCGCCGGCGATCCGCACCGCCGCGCCGCTGCCGGTCAGTAAGCCGAGGTCCATGGTCCCGCGTACGGCCGCCTCGACCTCGTTGATCGCCTCGCCGTGCAGGCCGAGCTCGAGC
>CBFGLP010000527.1:0-1880 GCA_965649595.1 uncultured Myxococcales bacterium
GACCATGCGCGCGATGACCTTCCCGCCGCAGACCAACGGTCGCAACGAGTTTTATCGGTTCGCGTTCGGCCTCGCCGAGGCGGGCTTTTGCGACATCGTCGCGTTTCATGACGCGACCAACATCCCCGACTGGGTGGTGCTCGAGGCCGGCGATCCCTCGCGCCCTGAAGATCTCGCCAAGCTCCAGGACCGCAGCCCGATCAACCACGTCGATCGGCTGGAGGCCCCGCTGTTCTTGCTGCATGGCGGCAATGACTGGCGGGTCCCCGTCGAGGGCTCGCGCAGCTTCGCCGAGAAGGCCAAGGCCGCGGGCAAGGACGTCACCTACCTCGAGGTCGCGGGTCAGGGGCACCGGATCGAGGGCGACGCGCGGATCGTCGAGGCCTGGCAGGCCCGGCTCGACTTCATCGCCCGCGTGGTTTCTTCCGAGCCGCGGACGGCTGACTCGCCTTCGACTGCTTCTTCGAACTGACTGGTGCAGGCGCGGGCTCGTCGTCCTCCTCCGCCGCCCAGCTCGACGCGCCGTCCGGTCGGCCGAGGAACACGGTCGGCGAGACCGAGAAGTAGTCGGCGACCTGCTTGACCCGCTCGAGCGGGATCCGGCGCTTGCCCGACCGGTAGTTGCTGAGCGTCGACGGTGCGATGCCCAGCTGCAGCGCGACCTCGGCTGGCCGGAGCCCACGCGCTTCGATGAGGTGGTTGAGCATCTCCTCCGGCGCCGCCTCGGGGATCGGGTAGTGCTGCGCCTCCCAAGCCTCGATGATCAGCGCGAGCAGCTCGATCATCGCCGACACGTCGGCCGAAGGATCCGGGCGCATCAGCTGCTCGATCTGCGCGAGCCGCCGCCGATACTCGGCGTCGCTCCGGATCGGCCGAGGACGGAGCTCCATCAGCAAGGACTGGTAGTCGCGTGTGGTCATCGGCAGTCGGCCCTCCAGCGGCCCCGGTCGTATTCGGCGTGAGTGAGGAAGTGCTTGATCAGCAAGGTGCCGTGCTGCCACTCGTTCGCCCAGCTGACCCGACAGATCAGCCTGTAGTTGTTGCCCCGCGCGTCGAAGACCAGGCAGCAGTCGACCTGATCCGTCGCCGGGTAGACGGTGCGCGCATCCGCCAGCTGCGACCAACGAGCCCGGTTGGCGGCGATCCACCAGTCCCGCAGCCACCCGGCTGCGTCTGGGTGCCTCGCCGCCGCGGCGAGCAGCGCTGGCCTAGCGATGACGTGCATGCCGCGCCAGCGTGGATCGTTTTCAAACTGAAAACCAGTCTCCCGCGAACTTCAACATCGTGATCACGCGCACGCTTGCTACTCCGGTCGAGATGGCGTAGATCCGCCGCCCCGCCGGAGAACCACCGGCTTTTCCTCGCTCCGCGGATGGTCCGCGGGGCCGAAGTCCAAGGGGAACACATGAGCGAAGCAGCAGAAGTGCGGTCGTACGGCGCACTGCGAAACACGCAGCGCGAGTTCGAGACGACCATGATCCTCCGCCCGGAGGCCAACAAGGAGGCCATCCGGGCCCTTGCTGGTCGTCTTCAGGCGATCCTCGACCGCAACGGCGGTCGCATGCAGAAGATCGACAACTGGGGCCTGCGCACGCTGGCCTACCCGATCGGGCGCGCCAAGAAGGGCATCTACCTGTACATCCGCTATCTCGGCGGGTCGGACACGGTCAAGGAGCTCGAGCGCAACCTCCGGATCTACGACGAGGTCATCCGCTACCTCACCGTTCAGGTCGACGAGGACGTCAACCCCGAGGCCCGTCCGAGCGACGTCGACGAGGCGACGCTGGAGGCCGCATCCGAGTCGGCGCCGGATCCGATGGAGTCCCGCGGCGCGCTCGAGGAAGAGGAGCGCTACCACGGCAAGCGCTCGGATGATGACG
>CBFGLP010000528.1:0-2281 GCA_965649595.1 uncultured Myxococcales bacterium
GCTCACTGCTTGCCCACCGATCTCGAGATGTTCGACTCCTCGAACTTTAGGTCGTTCTTGGACTACCGACGGCAGGCGCTTGCGGATCTCCTGAATTCGTTCATCAACGGGGCTTCGTCTGCTGGCTTGTCTGCAGAACAACTTCGTGCGTGGATCAACGCAGGGGAATGCCAGACTGTCGAGTTCAAGCAACGCGCGGTTGATGACCAGGGGCAAATCCTCGACTACATCAGCAAAGAGGTGGCGAGCCTTTTAAACACTGACGGTGGCGTGGTGTTGGTTGGCGTGGACGACGACGGAAAAATCGTCGGAGTTCAGACCGATATCGAGCGACTCAGGAAGCCGACCTCCGATAACTACCAGAAGATGATCGTAGATCATCTCATTGCGCGTATCGGCAAGGTGCACATGGCTTCGGTAAAGGTCTCGTTGCAGAACCTCGAGAGTGCGGTCATTTGTCTCATCCAGGTCGAACGCGGGGTTTCCTCCGCCTACGTCACCAGCGCGAGTAATAAAGTGGCCTTCTGGATCCGGGTTGCAAATCAGTGCCGGGAGCTCGAAGGCAAAGACATCGAGGCCTACAACAACTCGCGACGCTGAGCGCTGTACCGGCTCCCCGATCTGGCAAGTGAGTCAGCGGAGCACCGGCAGCCGGACCTCGTGGGCGGTCGGCTTCGGCGTTGGCGTGGGTCGTCGCGCCGCGACGTAGTTGACCGGCTCGAAGCGCTCGATCTCGAAGCGGTCACCGCGGTGGACGAGCCTCGAGATCCGCAGCTCGCCGTGGTCACCTCGACCCTCGGAGGGTCGACACGGACCGTCCCGCAGCGGCGCGACGATCGTCGTGCCCGGGGCAAACGCGTCGATCCACGCGGCCGGCAGCACGTCGAGGGCGAAGCCGACGGTGACCTTGGCGATCGAGCCAGCATCGAACGCCCAGCTCGCGGGGTCGAGGGCGTCGGCGCAGAACCATTGTGCCGAGGCGGCCTCCCGGCGGCCGATCTCGACCAGCGCCGCGTCGAGCTCGACCGCGATCACCTCTCCCGCAGCGCCGACCAACACGCTCAGGATCGCCGCCCCGTAGCCCGTGCCCGCGCCGAGGTCGAGCACGCGATCGCCGGGTCCAACCGCGAGCAACGAGAAGCTGCGCGCGTATGCATGCATCGCGCTGGTCGTGGCTTGGCCGGTCTCGTCGAGCGCGATCGCTACGTCGCGCACGCTCTCGGTGACCTGATCGAAGGGCACGAAGCGCTCGCGCGGGACCTCTCGGATCGCGGCGATCACCGGGTGCTCCAGCGAGACCTGGGCCGTCCGCGCGACCTGGGCGAGCCGTTGGTCCCGCTCGCCGCGGGCCAGCTCGCGCAGCGGTGCGTGCTGCTCGCGCTCGCGCAGCGATCGATCCTTTCGGCCGAGGTACCCCTGCCACGCAAAGTAGCGGCCGAGGAAGTGCGTGCGAACCTTGGGTCGCGTGAATTCAACCTGATCGCGAATCGCGGCCAGGAAGTAATCGCGGGCCTTTCCGCGATAGACGAAATTGCCCTCGATCTGCGCGAGGATCGGATCGAGCAATTCGTGCTGCAGGCGCTCGCGCTCGAGATAATCGAGCTCGGCCGAAGGGTCGATCCATTCGGCGAGGAATTCCTGATCGCCGTCCTCCCACCAATGCGGGCGGTGAAAGCGGGTCCCGTAGGTCCGCTCCCACTGGCCACGCTCGGCGTCGATCGGCGAGCCCGGATAGAGCCGAAAGGGATCGACGGACAAGAAGCCCGTGGTTCCGCGTGGATCCAAGAACAGCTCGCGCAAGAACTCGGCGCTGCGCCGCATGCTGGCCGCGGTCTCGCCCGGGTGCCCGCAGATCACGTTGGCGCCCCAGGGCACCTGCGACTCGCGGGCCTTGGCGGCGATGTGGCGCATCCGCTCGAGGTAGGTGTCGAGCCGGCCGGACTTGCGGATGATCGCGAGCTGATCGGGATCGCCAGACTCGAGCCCGAAGCCGAGCCCGCAGTTGGCCGCGCCGAACAGCCGGAGGTCCTCGTCGTCGATCAGGTCGACGCGGATCAGCAACCAGAATTTTTCGACCGGGAGGTCGAGGCGGGCGAGCTGCTCGAGGAACTCTCGCCGCCAGCTCTTGCGCATGCCGAACAGCGCGTCGCCGAAGTAGAGCGTCCAGCCGCGCAGATCGAGGAACTGGTGGAGCGCCGCGATCTCGCCGAGCGCCCGCTCGACCGAGAGCGGTCGCCACGAGACCCCGCGCTTGGCTCGCTCCATGCAAAATGCACAGTCG
>CBFGLP010000529.1:0-7380 GCA_965649595.1 uncultured Myxococcales bacterium
ACGCTCGGCGCCCACATCATGGCCCGCGCCGTCGGGGCGACCCACCTCGACAGCGGCGTCCGTCCGGTCTGGGGCTTCGATCCTGCGCAGGGGACCAACCAAGGGTCGACCTTGTTCGAGTACGACTTCGGGCTGCCGCAGGATCCGCTCGAGAACGTGCCGCAGGAGGCCTGCGAAGACCCGCACGGGAAGATCGACAACCTCGATTTTGCCAATCAGCAGGCGGCGCAATTCTTGTTCACGGGCGTGGCGGAGAACCTGTGTCCGGACGGGGTGTGCTCGTTCCCGGAGCTGTCGGGATGCTGAGGCGTCGCGCCCTGACGGCCTCGAACACGCAATAATACCCGCCGGTCTCGCGGACCGCGTCGACCCGCAGCCCCGCGCGCTCGAGCAGCGAGCGAAGCTCCGCGCTCGTCCGCTCGCGGCCGCCGGTGTTGATCAGCATGTTGAGGTCGGAGAACGCCAAGATCCACTCGGCGGCCGTGCCCGTGCGCTGCTCCGGCACCGGGCCCTCGATCACCAACAAGCGCGAGTGATCGTGCATCGCCGCCCGGCAGCGCCCGAGGATCTCCAGGCTCAGCGCGTCGTCCCAGTCATGGATCACGCTCTTGAGCAGCAGCACGTCGGCCTCGGGTGGCGGCTGCGAAAAGAAATTGCCCGCGACGAACGAGGCCCGCCCTGCGAGCCCGCGCGCCTCGAACAGCGCCTGCGCCCCGCTACGGGCGTGCTCGAGGTCGAACACGCTGCCGACAAGCTCCGGATGTTGCTCGAGCGCCGCGCAGAGCAGCCCGCCATAGCCACCACCGACGTCGACGACTCGCCGCACGCCGGCCCAGTCGATCGCAGTGACGATCGGCGGGGCGACGTTGCGCGTCATCTCGAGCATCGCCTGGTGGAAGATCTCGGCGCCACGCGGGTCGTCGTCCATCGCGTCGAAGTGCTCGCTGTCCGACGCGCCCGAGCTCGGCTCGACGCTCGCGGCCTTGCGACCAGTCCGCACGCACTCGACCAGCTTCCCCCACGCGCTCCAGACCCCCTGGCCGCCCATCAGCCGCGACCACGCCCTGCGCGAGGTGGGAGAGTCGCTCGTCAGGCAGCTGCCAAGCTCGGTCAGCTCGTAGCCAGCCTCGCGCTGGCTCAGCAGCCCGAGCACCACCATCGCGTAGAGCAGCCGCGAGGTCGCGTCCGGGTGCGTGCCGAGCCGCTCGGCGACTACGCTGGCGGGCAGCGGACCCTCGGTGAGCAGATCAGCGATGCCGAGCTCGGCGGCGGCGTGGATCGCCTGTGGCACCCACAGGCTGATGATCATCTGCGAGAGGCGGAGCCCGGGCGGCAGGTTCGACGTGTCGGCCATGCGTCGAGCCTCGCAGGGCCTCCGCCGCGGATCTTGGAAAATTTTTACCCACCGAAGGGACGCGGGAGCTGGCTGGGCGGGCTCCCAGTGAATTGCTTGACGTCCCGAACCAAGTGCGCCTGATCGTAATACCCGAGCTCGAGCGCCAGCTCCGACCAGGGCTTCTTCTCGCCCGCCCGGACCCGCTCCAACAAGCGATTGAATCGCACGATTCGGGCCAGCAGCTTCGGCGGCATGCCGACGTGCTCGTGAAATAACCCGATCACGTGCTTGCGCGAATAGCCGAGCTCGCGGGTCAAGGTCTCGATGTCGACGGTGCCACCGGAGGACTCGATTCGCTGCATCGCCCAGGCGACCGTAGAGATCGCCGTCGACGTAGCGGCTCGGGTGCGAGCACCCGGCTCGCGGGCGAGGCTGTGTTCGAGCACCCGCTCGAGCAGATCGAAGCGCTCGTCCCAGGTTGCGAGCTCGCCGAGCCGAGTCGAGAGGCCCCGCCACCGCTTCGGCATGAGCTCGTCGAGCTCGACCACCTGCCCGGTCAGCTCGCGCATTGGCAGCCCGAAGAGCAGGCGCGCACCGATCGGCGTGAGATCGAGCTGCACGCCCGCCTGCACGCCTTGGTGCTCGGTCATCGCGTAGCGCTCGTGCAGCCCCGCGACGAAGCCCGATCCGAAGCGCGCGGCTGGAGCTGCTTCGTCAGGGCCGTATACGTCGATGGGTGGGCCGAGCTCGAGGATCACGACGATCCGCGAGCCTGGAAATTCGCGTCGTCGCAGCGGCGCCGCCGAGCGCTCGACGTAGCCGACACACTCGCGCACGTAGGGGCGCAGCAGCGGCGCGAGCGGGCGCCTGGCGACCTCCCAGCTCGCACCATCGGCCTCGGTGCGCAGCACCTGCGCGCGCGTGCCCATGGCCAGCTAGTCGACCCAGTCGGCGATGAACACGTTGGTGTCGCCCGGGTTGTCGTGCTGACGGTTGCTGGCGAACACCAGCCGCTTGCCGTCGCGGAAGAACATCGGGAACCCGTCGAATTCCTCGGCGAAGGTGATCCGCTCGGCCTCGCTCTTGCCGTCTGCGCCGACCAGATAAAGATCGAAATTGCGCCCCTGCGGATCGCCGACGTTCGACGCGAAGATGATCCGCGCGCCGTCGGGGTGCCAGAAGGGCCCGAAGTTGGCGGCGCCGTTGCTGGTGATCTGGGTCTGGGCGCTGCCGTCGGCGTTCATCACGAAGAGCTCGAGCCGGGTCGGCCGGACCAAGCCCTCGTTGATCAGCTCCTTGTACTTGGCCTTCTCGTCCTTGCCCTTGGGCCGATTCGCTCGCCAGACGATCTTGCTGCCGTCGGCGCTGAAGAACGCCCCGCCGTCGTAGCCAGGCGCGTTGGTCAGCCGCCGCACGTCGCTGCCATCGATGTTCATCGTGTAGATCTCGGGGTCACCGTCGCGGGTCGAGGTGAACACGATCTTGTCGCCCTGGGGCGAGACGGTCGCCTCGGCGTCGTAGCCCTTCGAGGCGCTGAGCACCTTGGGGTCGCTGCCGTCCGCGTTGGCGACGTAGATGTCGAACTCGTCATAGAGCTTCCAGACGTAGCCCTTGCTGCGATCCGGCGGCGGCAGGCAGTCGTCGGCGGCCGCGTGGGTCGAGGCATAGAGGATCTGCTGGTCACCCGGGAGGAAGTACGCGCAGGTCGTCCGGCCCTTGCCGGTGCTGACCATGCTCAGATCGCTGCCATCGATCTTCATGGTGAAGATCTGGTCGCAGCCGAGCTCGTCGCGGGTGCTCTGGAAGATCAGCTTGTCCTCGGCGAACGACAGGTAGGCCTCGGCGTTTTCGCCACCGAAGGTCAGCTGGCGCAGCGAGGAGAAGTGCACCTCCTCGGGCAGCGGCTCACGGACGACCGCCGGCGCGGGCTCGATCACGGGCTCGGGCTGCTCGACGGGCTCGACGACCTCGGGCTGCGGCTCGGGATCCTTGACCGCCGTGTCCTCGACGGACGGATTGTCGGGCGTGGTGCAGGCGAGGGCCGTGAGCGGGAGCGGGAGCAGGAGCGCGCGGTGACGCATGGGCGGAAGGTATCCCAAGCGGGCGTCGGCGACGAGGAGGGGTGCCTCGAGACGCGCCGACTGGGTCGATGGTCGGGCGTCGTGAAGATCGGCGTGCTTGGTCAGGCTAGCAGGGTGCCGGCCCGAGCTCACGGTCTGCGACAATGAATGCGTCGAGCTCCACTCCGACGCCAACGATTGGGGTGAGTGTGGGAGCCAATGCGGTGATCAGGTCTGCATTGTGGTGGTTGCAGCGCCACCACATTCCCGTGGACCGGACGCAGCGTCTGGAGGAAGCTCGACGACGATGAGTGAAGGCGAGACGGAGCCGATCGCCGGTCAGCTGATCGCCGAGCTCGAGCGCGGCGGTCAGTTGGTCGACGAAGGCGACTTCACGCTCGACGCCAGCAAGGCGTTCGAGCGGCTGCGAGACCAGCAGATCGCCGATCCGCGCGAGTACATCCTCCGGCTGGTCGAGGCTGCCGCGCTCGCCGGTGCGGATCCGATCGTGCTCGAGCGGAGCATGGGTGGGCTCGAGCTCGAGCTCGGCCCGCTCGTGCTCCGCCGCGACGATCTCGAGCAGCTCTATGCCGCGCTGCTCCGCTCGGACGGCGATGGAAGTCAGCGGCAGCGAGGTCGCGTGCTGCAACAGCTCGCCTTGGCGGTGCTCGCGGGGCTACGGCTCGAGCTTCGCTCGATCGAGATCGAGTCGGTCGATGCCGCAGGTGCTGGCGTGCTGCTCGAGGCGACGCCCGAGCAGCCGCTCGGACAGCTCGAGGTGATCGAGCGCGGACAACCGGGCTCGCGCGTGCGAGTCCGAAGGAGCCTGGCGTCGGTCGGCGCGAGCCTCGAGTGGCTCGGCGAGCTCGAGCTGGTCCACCAGCGCTGCCGCTTGGCCGGCCGGCGGATCTCGATCGACGAGCGCTGGGTGAGCTCGGGTTGGAGCTCGTCGCTAGCCGCGTTCGCGGGTGAGCACGAGCAGGTTTGCAAGGGCTGCCGCTTCGCCATCCGCGACGCCGAGGGCAGGCAGATCGGGGTCGCTGGGGTTCGCAGCAGCGTTGCTATGTCCGCCAAGGCAGGCCGCTCGGGCGCGGGCGTCCGACTCGCCTCCTCGGGCGCGGGCGCCCGACTCGCCTCCTCGGGCGCGGGCGCCCGACTCGCTCTGCACAGCAACGGCGTGCTGCTCGAGCGCCTCCCGCTGGACTCGCTCGGCCCGAGGGCTCATGAGGGCTTCATCGCGCTGCTCGATCTCGACTTGCCCAAGGACCTCGCTCACAACCGCGTGCGCCGAGGTCCCGAGCTCGACGAGCTCCTGCAGGCAGTCGAGCGAGCGCACGACGAGGTCTGCACACAGCACGAGACCTGCCTGGCGAGCAAAGCCGAGCGAGTGCGACGTGCCCGGGAGCAACGTGCCCTGCAGCCGAGCGACAATGCGAGGGCGCTGAGCGAGCTGGTCGAGCCGACCCCGGGCGAGCGAACCTTGCAACTCGTCACTTGGCTGGGTGTGCTCAGCTTCGCCGGATTGATGGCCACGATCAACGTCTGGGTCGGCTTGGCCTGCCTGGCGCTCATGGGCCCGATGGCTTGGGCAGGTTGGCAACGCGCACGGGCAAAGCGGGCCCGCTGATCCACCCCGCCCGCCCGCTCCCGGAGCACCTCCAGGCCCGGCCGGTCGCGCTCGTCCATGTAGACCGATCTCAGTCTCCCCATTTCGAATAGAGCGATTCACGAATCGCGCCAGGGTCGACGTCGCCTGGCTGCAAGCGCGTGGCTGCGTGGCCGAGCAGGTCGGCATATTCATGCACGAGCTCGCCCTGCCACTCTTCGGGAACGATCACCGCGTCGATCGCCAATCCTGTCTGACTCTGCACCTCGTAGACCTGCAAGACCTCCGGCCTACCTCGCAGGTCCGGCAGCAGCTCGTCCACGAACGCATCGACTCCGGCTTCGTCGATACCATCGCGCAAGCGCAGGATCATCCATGAATCGTTGCGCCGCTGGGTCTCACCGATTACCTGATCGAAGCTTGGCAGGATCACCGGATCTACGTGTGGACCGGTCTTGAACACGGCGACGATCGTCTCCCCGAAGTAGGGGACGGGCACCTCCATGCGCAGCCATAAATCCGGACCAATACGCTGGACCTCCTGCAGCTCGGCTGGGCGATCGCCAATGAGCTCGGACGTGCTGTCGCCCGCCAGCCGCCAGCCCGCGTCCCAAGCCCAATCGCGCAGATCGAGAGGAGGATCGATGGTGCGCAGATCGGGGAGCTCGTAGCGTTGTAGCTTGCCGCTCGAGTCGACCGAATAGAGACCGCCCTCGATGACCAGCCAGTAATCGCCATCGGGACCGAGCGCCACGGACGTCGGCGCGCCCACACACGCTCGCCCCTCGAACTCGAGCGGGATCCGACGTAGCGTCCCCGGCTGCCCGACAGCGAGGTAGGTAATCTGGGCTTGGTAACCTTCGACGTGGAGGCTGCCGCTGACCGCGACCTCGGCGTCCGTCGCGGTCACACGTAACTGCGCGCCGTACATGCCGTCATCGCTGGCTGGGCTGACGACCTCGGGTAGCGGGAAGGTCGTCGCGCGCGTCTCTTCAGCTGGCCAGTGCAGGAGCTGGGCGGAGTAGTGGCCATTGGGGTCGGCGACGAACGCCGCCGCATAGAGGTCGCCAAGGCTGCTCGTGCCGGGCATCGACAATCCGCGCAGTTCTGCGTGGTACTCGGGAGCCGGTGCGTTCCCCCGCAGCCGCACGCGCTCGCTCGCTGGGGCGCCCCGCTCCGAGTCGTCGTTCCACCGAATCACCACCGCGTCCGACTGGCTGAGCCGTAGATAATCGACATGAGCAAAGAGCGCGTCGCCGCGCACGTCGAGATCAAAGGGGATTTGCGTGAAGCTTCCCCGACGTTTCCGCAGCAAGCGCCAACCGGGAGCCGTCCATTCATAGGCGATCGGCAGCCCCTGATAGGCTGGCCCATCGTTGGTGAACATGATCAGCCAGCCATCTTGCGGCCCCGCGAAATTGCCGGCGACGCTGACATGCAGACTGATACCTGGATCATCGGATATCCAATCCAAGCCCTCGTAGATGCCCGGCAGCGGATCGAGAGCGCCCTGCTCGTCGACCGGATAGGGCAACGTGGCGACGAGGATAGGCCGCGGATCAGGCGTGCTCGGATCCCCGTGCAGCTGGATGTTGCCGTTGCGCGCGGCGACGAGGTGAAAGGCGAGCGGCGGCGAGCGTAGCAGGGGGCCAGGAGCCAGCTCTGCGGGCTCGCCCGGCTTGGCGAGCAGGATCTCTGGGCCTAACTCGGGCGCCTCCATGACCGCGGCCTCGGTCGGCGTTGGCGCGGGATTCGAGGGCCGCACATCGGCGATCGGCTGGGGGTGCTTCGTGCAGGAGACGAGCAGCAGCGTGGCTATTGCTGTCGACCTCGAAGCCCACATGCACGCGATCATAGACCCAAAACGAAGCAGGCCTCGCTCGAAGCGAGGCCTGCTCGTCATGCCCCTCGTAGAGCTCGGCTCAGTGCGGCCCGTGACCGGAGGCCGCCTCGTCGAGCGCCTTCTTCTTGCGGTCGCGCTCGTCCATGTAGACCCGCGCCGCGACCCAGTCGGTCGGGTTCGCCGGCCGATCGCTCTCGAGGAACTGCCGGAACGCCTTGTTGGGGTGCTCGTCCGGCAGCGGGGCGATCGCCCAGCGCAGCACGTCGTCGATCGTGTTGGCGAACCGGATCTCCAGCGCCTTCAGAGCATTCTTGGGCACGTCGTGGAGGTCCTTCTCGTTGTCGGCCGGGCAGATCACGTACTTCATGTCGCTGCGATAGGCCGCGAGGATCTTCTCCTTGAGCCCGCCAATCGGCAGGACCTTGCCGCGCAGGTTGATCTCGCCGGTCATCGCCACGTCCTTGCGCACGGGCACGCCGAGCAAGGCCGAGACGACCGAGGTGACCATCGTGACGCCCGCGCTCGGGCCGTCCTT
>CBFGLP010000530.1:0-3403 GCA_965649595.1 uncultured Myxococcales bacterium
GGTGGGCTGGTTCGGGGTTCGCAGTCGCTCGTCTGGGCCCCCGGAGGGGGGCCTGGCTAGTCATCATGCTCGGTTGCTAGCCGGACGACCAGGGATCGTTGGCTTGGGGACGGATCCGTGCTCGCATCGCCTCGTCCACACCGCTATCATCCCGGCTCCGGCCGCCCGTGTATCACTTGCCCGCATACCTCGCGCTCGAGCGCTGGGTACTCGCCCGCACGGTGGTAGTCGTGCAGCCCAGCGGGCCCGAGGGACCTCGCCGCTTGCTCGCAGCCGGGGCTCGACAGGTCCTGGTGATCGGGGGCGACTTCGGATCGGAGCCGGGCATGGAGGTTCGCCCGGTGACGGGATCTCGCCTGCCGCTGCGCGACGAGAGCGTCGACGTGATCGCGTGCATCGAGGCGTTCGGGGCGCTGCGCTCGACCGATCGACGCGAGCTGCTCCGCGAGTCGCATCGGGTGCTGCGGGGCGAGGGGATCTTCTGCGCGTGGATCGAGCAGCGCGAGGCCGAGGCCTTCGGGCGCACGCTGGCCGGCTCGTCGCAGCTCGACTTTTGGGGGCTCGAAGAGCACATCGCGGCGGTGTTCCCCCGCGTGGACATGATCGCGCAGATGCCCTGGCAGGGGTTCTCGCTCGCGCCGATCCTCGAAGACGATCTGAGCGATGGCGACGAGCCGCAGCTGGCCCTGCGCGAGGAGCTGCTGGCGGAGGCGCCCGAGGCCAGCCACTACATCGCCGTCGCGAGCAAGAGCCGAGTGCCGGTCGGGTTGGCCCGCGAGTGCTTGCTGGTGCCGCTGCCTCGCAACGAGGTGTTCGGCTTCAACCCGCAGGCCGAGCGCGACTCGGCCGAGATCGAGGAGCTGCGCGACGAGCTGGATCGCCTGCGCGAGGAGCTGAGCCTGCGTGCGGCCAAGGTCGCGGCCGCGCACGGGCGGGTCCGCGAGCTCGAGGCGCAGTTCGAGGTGCTGCGGGCTCGCAGCTCCGAGGTCGAGGTCGCCGAGGTCGAGCGCCTGCGCGACGCGCTGATCGAGGCCGAGACCCAGATCAGCATCTTTCGAGCGCGCGAGCAGGAGCAGAGCTCGGCGATCGTGCGGCTCGAGGACGACCGGGCGGATCTGCAGGCCGAGCTCGAGGCGATCCGGCGCGAGCAGACCAGCCGCGGCGCGAGCGTCAGCCAGGTCGAGAGCGAGCTCGCCGAGCTGCGTCGCGAGCTCGAGCACACCCGCACGCGCGAGCGCGAGGCCAAGGACAAGCTCCGCGCGCACGAGACCGATCTGCAGATCCTGACCCGGACCGCGGCCGAGCAGGACAAGGCGGTCGAGCGGCTGACCACCCAGCTCGAGGGCGAACGCAAGGCGCTCGAAGAAGCACGGGCGAGCGAGAAGAGCCTGCGCGAGCGGCTGGAGTCGCTCGACGCCGAGCGCCAGGAGCTGCGCCGGCAAAACGAGGTCTACGTGGCCGAGCGCGAGGGCGCTCGCAAGCTCGCGCAGCGAGTCGAGGCCGAGCTCGACGTCGTCAACAAGCGGGCCCGCCAGCAAGAGCAGGCGCTCGCGGCCAAGATCGAGGAGGCATCGCGGCTCGCCGGCGAGCTCGAGGCGATGCGCAAGCGCCTCGACGAGGCCGAGAAGGCGCTCGCCCAGACCCGCTCGCGCGCCGAGGAGCTCTCGGCCACCGCGGCGCAGGGGGCCGAGCAAGGCCGGATGCTGGCCGACGTCGCGCTCGACCGCGACCGCCTGCGCGAGGAGCTTAGTCAGCGGACCCGCCACATCGAGGAGCTCGAGGGCCGGATCTGGGAGACCCGCGAGTCTCTTCAGAAGGAGCGGCTCGAGAGCGTGCGGGTCGGTGGCGAGGTCGAGCGGTTGCGCGAGCAGCTCGAGCGCTCGCGCGCCGAGGAGACCAAGCGGTCCAAGGAGGTCGAGCAGCTCGGCCGAGAGCTGCGCAAGCTCGAGGTCGAGAAGGCCGAGGCCAGCGCGCTGCTGCGAGCCCGCGACGAGCAGCTCGCTCGGATCGAGCGCGAGGCCGAGACGCTCGTCGGTCAGAGCGCCGACGTCGAGGAGTTACGCAATCAGCTCAAGGGGCGCAGCGACGAGCTGGCCAAGCTCGGCGATCAGCTGGCCCAGGCGCAGGCCCGCGAGGAGCGAGCGGTCGCGCAGGCGCAGCGGCGCGAGCAAGAGCTACGCGACGCGACCGAGCGGCTCGCTCGGCTGCAGCGCGACATCGATCTGCAGGTCAGCCTCGCGGCGGACCTGCAGGGCGAGGTCGACGTCAAGCAGGTCGCGATCGAGCAGCTCGAGGCGACGGTCGCGAGCGTGCAGGCGCAGCTCGAGGAGGCGCGCGAGCGGGCCCGGGCGCGCGAGCAGGAGAAGGACGAGCTGCAGCGTCAGCTCGAAGAGGCGGCGGCGATCCGCGACAGCCTCCGCCGTCAGCTCAACGCCCGCGAGAGCGAGCTCGAGCAGCTGGTCTCGACCAACGAGAGCGCGTCGCTCGAGCTGACCCAGCTGCGCCGCGAGCTCGAGGTCGCGACCGATGGTCTGCCCAGCGGGGCGCTCGGCGAGGGCCCGAGCGACGAGGAGCTGGCGCGCTGGCCCGACTCGGCCCGCAAGGAGATGCAGCGGCTGCGCGCCGCGTTGAGCAAGCAGGCGCGCGAGCACGCGGCCGAGCTGGCCAAGGCGCGCGCCGAGGTCGCTAGCACGGGCGGGTCCGAGAGCGAGCGACTGCGTCGGCTCCGGCTCGAGGTCCAGGTCCGCGCGGCCGAGCAGGAGTACATGCTCGCGCGGCTCGACGGGGCCGAGCAGAAGATCTGGGAGATGACCGACGCGAGCGACCGCAACGCGGCTCGCTTCGCGGCCAGCCTCGCGCAGCTCGAAAAGCACAAGGAGACCGTCGACTCGCTGCTCGACGAGCTCGAGGTGACGCGCAACCTGCTGGCGGCCGAGCAGGCGCGGGCGCTCGAGCAAGAGCGCATGCTGGCGAGCGAGCGGGCCAAGATGGCGCGGGCGGGGATCGGCATCGAGGGCTTCCCGGCTTCCGATCCAGCCGAGGACGATCCCTTTGGTGATCCCTTCGCGGACCTCGCGAGCGAGCAACCGATGGTCGACCTCGGCCAAGAGCCGAGCGGGTCGTCGCCGCGAGCCGCCAGCGTGACGCGAGGGCGCGAGCCACCGCGACGCAACGGTAGCCCGCAGCCGGTCAACGGCTCGGCCAGCGTGGGCAAGCCGGCCACGGCTGCGAGCAAGCCGAGCGCTCCGGCGCCGAGCAAGCCGGGCGCGGCCCCGACGAGCAGCACGCCGAACGGGGGCAAGCTCAACGGCAGCGAGTCGAAGCCCGAGGGGGGACGGCCGACCGCGAGCGAGCTGGATCAGGCCTTGGCTCGGCTGACCGACGACGACGAGGACGAGACCAG
>CBFGLP010000531.1:0-16829 GCA_965649595.1 uncultured Myxococcales bacterium
GGACGATCGTCGCCAGGTCGGGGGCGACGGCGCGCAGCGAGCCGAGGCGGGTGCGACCGCCGGTGTCGATCAGGGCCCAGCCCATCTGCAGGCCGGCGGCGGCCGAGATCACGATCGCCGTCAGCTCGAAGGGCCCGTGCCCGCAGATGAAGGTCAAGATGTTGCCGCCGTGACCGGCCCCGATCACCCAGCCGAGCACGACGCCGATCACGAGCCCGTTGTAGATCGAGAAGAACAGGCTACCGACCCCGAACAGGATGCCGGTCGCGAAGCAGCGAAACGCGATGCCGACGTTGTTGACCACGTAGAACCCGGCCATCGCCGAGTCGCTGCCGGCGTCGCGACCCTCGTCGAAGCCTTGCTCGTACATCTCCTCCATGCCGGCGAGCTGCCCGGGCGGAAGGATCGTCGACGCGAACTCGGTCGAGCTCAGCGCTCCGAGCATCCCGACCGCGAAGGGCATGTAGAAGAGCAGGTTGGCCAGCACGAAGAACACCCACCGTCGCCGCAGCGTGCGGGGGAAGTCGCGGGCGATCAGCTCCCACAGCGCGGCCACTCGATAGGCCCGCGATCCGTAGAGCAGGTTGTGAGCGCGGCCGGCCAAGCCGTCGAGGTAGCGGACCAGGTCCGGTCCGTAGTGCGAGCGCGCGCGCATGAGGTCGGCACACACCGCTCGATAGAGGGCGGCCGCGCGCGAGATGTCGCGCGGCGTGCCGCGATGCAGCTCCTTGCCGAGCCCGACCAGCTGCTCGAGCTCGTTCCAGCTCTGCTGCCTTCGCGCGACGAAGGTGTCCTGATCGATCTCGACGCTCATCGCGGCCTCTGACCATCGCCAAACTGATTGAGCGGGTTGTTGCTCGGGGGCGCAGCGGGGGTCCAGCCGGGCGGGGCTTGTTGCTGCCAGCCCGGTTGGACGGGGTGAGCCTGCGGCGGAGGCCAGCCGGGCGGGGCCGCTCGATGCTGCCAGCCGCCACGAGGCCCGCCCTGGAAAGGCGCGCTCGGGACGGCCGCGTAGCCACGCGCCCTCGCGTAGATCAGCCCGAGGAAGCGGACCGGATCGTGGACATGCGAGAAGCCCATCCGACGCGCGAAGATCGGGGCGATCATCTCGGCCAGCTCGATCTCCCGCAGCGGCGCCAAGGTGCCGCGTCGGCGCAGGAACAGCTCGATCGCGTCGAGCTCGTCGTTGGAGACCGGCGGCCGCGCGGGCAGTCGCTCGAACTCTTCGAGGGTCGGCGGAGGGTGCAAGTGCAGCCGCTCGCCGACGCGACCGGGCTCCTCGATGACCACGACCGTGCCCGCGATCATGTCGCCTAGCCGACGGAACATCGGATCGCGCCCCATCACGACCAGCCCGACCGCGTAGCCGAAGGGCAGGAAGTCGGCCGCCCGCAGCAGGTTGCGCAGCACCGAGTCGAGCGCCGTCAGCGAGCGCCCGTCTTGCCCGACGACCCGCAGCCGCACCGCTCGCTTGCCCGGCGAGCGCCCGCTCCACAGCACCTCGAAGAACACGTAGTAGAACCAGTCGATCACGAAGTAGGCGAGAAACATCGCGCCTAGCGACATGCCGTCGAAGCCGCCCATGCCGACCTCGACGAGCGCCAGCAGCAGGCTCAGCACCAGCACGATCCCGATGCGGATCACGAGATCGATCAGGTAGGCGACCGAGCGCCTCGTCGGCCCCGCGAGCGGGTAAGCGAAGCGCACGTGCTCGGGCGTCTCGACCTCCGCGGTGGTGTCGAGCGGTCGGACCGGCTCCGCGGCGGTGCTCATGCGGGGGGTCAGGATCGCTGGGCAAGAGGAGTGCGTCAACCGCTCCGAGCTGGTTGGAGCTGGAGGCTCGATGGCGCGCGGCGGGAGGGTGTTGCGATCCTCACGGCGAAGTCGAGTGCGGCTGACGCGACGGCACCTCTTCCGATGGGAGCGTGCACCTTCGCCTGGTTGGCGAGGTTCACATCGGCCGCGGAGAGTCGGGGGTAGCTCCGGTGCTCGACCGGACCCGAGTTGACGAGTCGACACCACGAATGTTTGCGAGGTGGTTGCATGCATCGGTGCATGGTCGAGGCGCCTCGACTGGCGTCGTCGATGACAGAGCACCCCACGGAGCGCTAGCGATCGAGTTGCTGCCGATCTTCGTACATGTTACCCCGATTGACTGGAGCTTCGCATGACCACATCGCATGGACAGCGGGCCATCACGGAGATCGAGATCGACAACGTCGTTCGGCTCTATCAACAAATGATGGCTCGATTCGAAGAGGCGGCCGGATACGTCGAGCATCGGCTGAGGCGAGAATTGCGATCTGCGGCAATTCACGTGCTGATTTCATCGCGCGCCAAGCATCCCGAGGAGGTTCGAGCGAAAATCCGTCGCAAACGGAAGGCGAATGATCCCAGGTTTACATATCTTCAATTGTGCATGAACTTGAACCGCGCGCTGACCGACCTCGCGGGGGTACGGGTCGTCGTATACGATCCCCAGGACGAGGATCGTGTGTGCGAGGTGATATGTAACAGGTTTCGCCTGGCCGACTTGGACCGCGCGTTCGAACGCAAGCACGAGCCACTGGCGCGCTATCGTGCGACGCATCTCCTGGTGGTCGTGGACGGATCGGCGGAGCGGGAGTCCCTCCACGACACGATCGTCGAGGTTCAGGTGGTGTCGGTGTCGGCCCACGTGTTCAACGAGCTCGAGCACGACATCTCCTACAAGGATCACGGCGTTCCACCGACGGATCGGGTGCTTGGCGATCTCGAGGAGGTCTGGTTGGCGAGCCGAACCCTCGATGGGGCGGTGGGGCGACTGGGATCGGGACGACGAGCGTCGCGGCGCGAGCACGAGACGATCTTGCAGGACTCGGACGAGACCCGCTTCACGTTGGAGCGGCTGGCCAACCGGCCTATTCGGGGTGACTTTGCTTGCCTGCACGAGCTGCTGGTGGTTAGCACCAAAAATCTGACCCCTGCAGAGGTGCAGAAGCTCGGTGACGTGAACGTGCTCTTGAAGTTGGGTCGGGCAAACGCCCAAGAGAGCATCGACGACGTGACCGCGCTGGTCGTCGGACTGATGAGCGCACGACCTGATCTCGTCCGCGGCTTCCTGAGGGTCGCCAAATCGTGGACCGACCCTACGCTGCTCATCGGACCGGACGGGCCGACGAAGACGTTGAAGCGCACAATCCTCGAATGGAAAGGAACACCATGAACCTACCACGAATGCAACTTGCGGAGATCGCCTCCGCCTTGCAGGAACGAGAGAATCGCTTCCGCGAGCTCGATATGTTCGTCGACGATGTCGAGGAGATCGTCATGCTCGGCCGTGGCGAGCTGCCCAAGGGCCTGCGGCCCCTCGATCCCCGAGGTGCACGGTTCGCCTTCGTGCACGAGGGTGACGAGTTCACGTTGGAGATGACCGAAGGCGGTGTGGCTCGAATTCGCCGGCAACCGCCCGGCAGCTCGGGGCCGTCGACTCCGATTGGAACCGAAACGATGCGTCGCTTCGCCTGCACCGCGATCGAGTCCGCCAACGTCAAAAAGGGGTCTCCATGGGTGGCGGAGCTGTTCCTGGGCATGTTCACCGACTCGCTCGCAGATACGCCAGACGGGCCCCATTTTGTCCTGACGATCGCCTTCAATCCACGCACCCGGGAGTGGCAGGTCTACGTTGGCGGGCTTCTGTTGTGGATGAAGTCGGAATTCATCGCGGCCGCCGAGGGCTCTTCCGCCTAGCCAGGTGCTCCGAGCAATGACGGGGGCCGCGCCATGGACTTCCGTGCCAGGCGGCCCAGGCGGTCAGCGAGATGGCGCTGGTGCCCGAGTGGAAGCGAGCATGCCGCCTGCTACGGTGAATCGGTGCCGGACACGAGCCCCCGATCGCGAATCCGCGTGTGCCTCTTGGCCGGGCTGCTCGGCGTTGGGCTCTCGGCCTGTGGTCACCAACCACTGTGTGGTGACGGCCGCCTCGACACCGCGACGCGCTCGTGCGTATTCGATACGGCGTGGTCCATGGCCGCCGAAAAGTACCCATTCTTCGAGCTCAAGGGCATCGATTGGGACGAAGCTCGCGAGCGCTACTCGCAAGCAGCCCAACAAGCCGAGAGCGACGAGGAATTCTACCTCGTCATCCAGCGCATGATCGCCGAGCTACGCGACGGACACTCTCGCTTCTCGTTCGTCGGGGAGCTGTGGGCGCCTTCGGTCCGCTCGATCGAGCTCGTCGCCATCGACGGGCGCTACCATGTCGCTCGCGTGCTCGAAGGCTCGGATGCCTGGGACGCGGGCGTTCGTGCGGGCGCAGAGCTGCTCACGGTCGACGGCGAGGCCGTGAGCGAGCGATTCGATCGCTTGAAAGATCGGATCGGGGCATCCAACGAGCAGGGGCTGCAGCGTGGGTTCATCGCGCTCTACCTGACCGCCGGCGAGTCGTCGCACGCCCAGCTCGAGCTCGCCGCCCCGGGCGAGGAGCCGCAGGTGTACGTGATCGAGCGCGAGCGCGAGCCCAGGCGCTCAGAGCCCGTCGTCGATGGCTGGCTGCTCGATTCCGGATACGGGTACATCCGCATTCGTGGGTTCCCCAAGGACGACGCAGCGGTCGACCGATTCGACGCGCTGATCGACGAATTCATGGCCGCCAAGGGGCTCGTCATCGATATCCGCGGCAACGGAGGCGGCTCTACCACTCCAATGTACAAAATGGCAGGGCGGCTGTTCGAAGACAAAGTCGAGGTGTTTCGGTGGCACAAGCGGCGAACTAAGGTCCGTGCGTTGAAGCCACGTGGCAAATCCGTCTATGTCGGGCCGGTCGTGCTGCTGATCGACGACGCGGTGTTCAGCACCTCGAACGCGTTTGCCGAGGGCCTGCAGTTCACCGGGCGCGCCACGCTGGTCGGGCGTACGAGCTCGGGAGGGACCGGGATCCCCGAGCTCGACGAGCTGCTCACGCCTGATTCACGCCTACGGCTGAGCAACTATTACCATGAGCTCGTCGACGGCACCCAGACCGAGGTCACGGGCGTCGTGCCCGACGTCGAGATCGCTTGGACGGCAGAGCTGCTGGCTGCGGGAGCAGCCCAGACCCCGGGGGATCCGGCTGGCGATCGCGATCTCGTCGAAGCCATCGCGATACTCGACGCGCAGAGCTACGCCGGTGACACGTCGGCGCCCGGGTGCGGGTGCTCGACGGCCGGCCCCGACGAGCCAGGCCCGTGGGGCTCGACGACGCTCATCGCAGTATTGGGGATGTCGGCGTGGGGCGTGGCTCGACGTCAATCTCGGCGGTCGGCAACGCTGTAATTCGAGCCGGCGAGGCGGCTCATGATTGATGTATTACGGCGCGCTGCGCGCTCTTTGGTTTGAATAGTCTGGGTAGCGATGGGGTGCAGGTGAACGAGGCACGAGCGATCGCTATTGTCGGTATGGGTTGCCACTTCCCCGGAGCGTCCTCGCCATCGGGCTTGTGGCAGAGCGTGTTGGATGGACGCCGCGAGTTTCGACCCCTGCCGCCCGAGCGGCTGCCTGAGCCGGACTACGCCGATCCCGATCCACGGCTCGAGGACCAGACCTACGCGCGCGAGCTCGCGGTCCTCACCGATTGGAGCTTCGACCCGGCTCGCTGGGGTATCGCGCCGATCACCGCCGAATCCAGCGACGTGACCCACTGGCTCGCGCTGACGACCGCGGCGGCAGCCATCGAGCACGCGGGCGTCGACCTCGACGCGTGGGATCGCGGCCGCGTCGGCGTGGTTTTGGGCAACACCTTGGGCGGGGAGTTCGGGCGCACGACGAGCATGCGCATGCGCTGGCCCTACATTCGGCGGGCCTTGGAGCGGGCGTTCGCCGACCGCGGCGAGCTGCTCGCTCCGGAGCTCTTGGATCGCTTCCGCCACCATTTTACCGGGCCGCTACCGGCCGCGAGCGAGGACACGCTGCCCGGGGCGATGGCCAACACGATCGTTGGCCGCATCTGCAACCGCTTCGACCTCGGTGGCGGTGGCTTCACGGTCGACGGTGCGTGTGCCTCGTCGTTGGTCGCGCTCGCTCGAGCTTGCGAGGCGCTGCAGTCGGGCGCGTGGGATCTGGCCTTGTGCGGCGGCGTCGATGTGAGCCTCGATCCCTTCGAGCTGGTCGGGTTCGCCAAGACACGGGCGCTGGCCCCCGAAGACATCCGCCCTTATGACGCGCGGGCCGAGGGGATGCTGCCTGGTGAAGGCTGCGGGGTCGTGGTGCTCGTCCGGCTCGAGCAGGCCGAGCGCCTCGGGCTGCACGTGCACGCGCTGATCCGCGGTTGGGGGGTGTCGTCGGATGGCAAAGGGTCGATCACTGCTCCGCAGGCCGTGGGCCAGCTGCGTGCGCTCGAGCGCGCGTGGGCGAGCGCTGGCTGCAATCCTGCGAGCGCGGATCTGTTCGAGGGCCACGGCACCGGCACGCGCTTGGGCGACCAAGTCGAGATCGAGGCCCTGCTGCGGCTGCTCGCCGATGCACCGGCCGCTCGCCGACGCTGGTTGGGCAGCATCAAGGGCAACATCGGACACTGCAAGGCTGCGGCTGGATCCGCCGGGCTGATCAAGGCGGCAATGGCCTTGTCTCACGCGATCATTCCGCCGACCGCAGGGTGCGTCGAGCCCAACCCGATCTTTCATCGCGGTCGCGGACGGCTGCTGCCAGCGCTCGAGCCGACCGCTTGGACGGCGGTGGATCACCCACGCCGTGCGGGGGTCAGCGCGTTCGGGTTCGGGGGCATCAACGCCCACGTGGTCCTCGAAGAGGCTGCGCCCAAACGCGTCGTCGCTTCGCCGCGCGCACAGCTGCGGCCACGCCAAGACGCGCGCGAGCCAGCGCTCTTGGCCGCGTCGGCGTCGAGCGTGCCGGAGCTGATCGAGCGGCTTCGTTCGCTGCGGCCGTTCTTGTCCCGTGCCTCGCGCTCGGAGCTCTACGATCTCGCGGTCGATCTCGCTGGCGATCTTGGCGAAGGGCCGATCCGGGCGGCGTTCGTGGTCGACACGCCGAGGTCCGCCTCGGCCCGGCTCGATTCGACGATCGAGCGCCTCGAGATCGTCCGGGCTGAGGGGCAGCTCGGTGACGCGGACCGGCCCAAGGACGGGATCCATGTCGGCCGCTGCCCGCAACCGGGCGCGCCCAGGCCCGAGATCGTGGCGCTCTTCCCTGGCCAAGGCTCGCAGCGTCCAGGGATGAGCAGGCGCGTGTGGCAGCGGTGCCCCGAGTCGGTGTCGCGCTTCGAGCAGCTCGACACACAGCTCGCCGATCTGCTCCCGGAGGGGCTTGTCCAGCACCTGCGCTGGGACCCGCGCCTCGCGACGGCGAGCGAGCGAGCGTTGGCCGAGGCGCGCGTCGAGTCGACCGCGATCGCTCAGCCCGGGGTGGTCGCGAGCTCGCTGCTCTGGCTCGAGGTCCTGCGCGATCACGGCGTGGAGCCGACGATCATGCTCGGGCACAGCCTGGGAGAGATCAGCGCGTTGGCGGCCGCGGGAGCGGTCGAAGCCGTGGACGCGATCCGCTTGGCCGCGCGTCGTGGGTCCGCGATCGCGGCGCTCGATCTCGATGATCGCGGCGCGATGCTGGCCGTGGGCGCATCGGCGGAGCAGGTCGAGCCGCTG
Organism: uncultured Myxococcales bacterium; assembly: GCA_965649595.1. Classification (GTDB taxonomy): domain Bacteria; phylum Myxococcota_A; class Polyangia; order Nannocystales; family Nannocystaceae; genus Plesiocystis. Next base: position 7,614 of record CBFGLP010000531.1, read on the forward strand.
CTCGTGGGGGCGCCCGGGATCATCGTCGTCGCCAACCACAACGCTCCTGCTCAGGTCGTGCTCGCGGGCGAGACCCGGGCGATCCGCTGGGCCGACGAGCGGGTCCGAGGCCGCGGCTGGGAAGCGACGCTGCTGCCCGTCTCGCACGCGTTTCACTCACCGCTCATGGCCCCCGCGTGCGGCGAGGTCGAGGCCGCCGCGCGGGCGGTCGAGTGGGGGAGCCTGCGCGCCAAGCTGGCGAGCACGACCTCGGGCGAGTGGTTGCCGGAGCGAAGCGACCTCGCGGGCTTGCTCGGCGCGCAGGTGACCGCCCCGGTTCGGTTCGCGGCTGCGCTCGCGGAGGTCGCCGCCCTAGGCCCGAAGATGTGGATCGAGGTCGGGCCAGGCTCCTCGCTGATCAACCTCGTGCGCGCGAGCTTGGGTCCCGATGTCGTCGCGTTCGAGCTGGATCCCCGCGACGCGAACGCGCCCTGGGACCTGCCCGCCGTGCTCGCGCGAGCCTGGGTGCTCGGGCAGGACGTCGACTTGCTTCGCTGGGCTCGCGCGGTCGCGACTCGCAGCGTCGATCGCAGCCGCCCGCCTCGACCATCGATCGTGAACCCCTGCGAGCAGCCCTATCGCCCACCCAAGCGCCCGAGCGAGACGACCACCGCAATCGGCGACTCGCTCGAGCAAGCCGCTCGGCTCGGACAGGCCGACGAAGCCCTCGGCTGGACGTTCGACTGGCTGTCGCAACGAGCCGGTTTCCCGCGCGACTCGCTGCGACCCGAGCACGGCTTGCGCGAAGATCTCAACCTCGACTCGATCAAGGCGATCGAGCTGCTCACGGCCTTGTCTGCCCGTTACCAGCGCTCGTTGCCCGCGCTGCACCAGTGGGAGCGGCTCAGCTTGGGCGAGCTGGCTCGCAGGATCGTCGACGCTCCGAGCATCGACCTGGGCGAGCGCGATCCCTTGCCCGCGGGCGTGGACGACTTCGACGCGGGCTACTGCGCGCGCTCGAGCACGAGCTTCGTGCCGATGCCGCTGCAGTGGGCTCCCCAGCCGCCGGCTGGACCGCCGAGCGTGGTGTTGAGCGCGAGCACGCTCGGCCCGAGCGTCGACGCTCTCGGCCTCGCGCTGACCCAAGAGCGCTTCGCACCGCTGCGGATCACCCATGACCAGCTTCGCAAGGTCAGCGGCGCGGTCGGTGCGATGGTCTGGCTGATCGACGAGGGTGCCGCCGAGGGTCGGCCCGGCTCTGGCGAGGCCGAGGCCGAGCAACTGGTCGAGCTGGCCCGCTGGTCGGCGGCTCGCGGCGAGGCCAACGACACCGCGCCGCTGCGCCTCATCGTGGTCCGCCGAGTGCCTGATCCGCTCGCGCTCGACGAGCAAGACGCAGGCGCAGCGCTGCTCAGCTCGCTCGCCCACGAGCGCTCGGTCCCGTGTCGCTGGTTGCGGGTGCCCTCGGTCTGGTCTCCCGCGCGGCTCGGCGCCGTGCTGGCCCGCGAGCTCCGAGCCGGTGGCGACCACGTCCTCACCGCCTGGGATCGCGAGGGCCTGCGCCACGTCGAGGTCAGTGGACCCAACCATTGCACGCCCGCCCGACCCGCCATTGATCGTGGAGAGCTGGTCATCGTCAGCGGTGGAGCGCAGGGCGTCACGCTGGAGCTCGCGCGCTGTCTGGGCCGCACGACCGGGGCCTCGCTCGGCTTGCTCGGCCGCTCGCCCGCCGAGTCCGACGTGGTGCGCGAGGGCCTCGCCAGGCTCGCCGCGGATCGTGTGAGGGCCCGCTACTACCGCTGCGACGTGGTCGATGCCGAGCAGGTCCACGCGGCCGTCCGCGCGGCGGTTGATGACTTCGGCCCCGCGCGCGGGCTCTTGCACGGCGCGGGGATCAGCCGCCCGATGCCGCTCGACGAGATCGACCTCGACATCTTTCGCGCTTGCGTGCGCGTGAAGGTCCGCGGGCTGATCAACCTATGGCAAGCGCTCGACCAACCCAAGCTCCTGCACGTGGTCAGCTCGGTGCTCGGCCACACCGGGATGGCTCGCCAGCTCGACTACGCGTTCGCCAACGCGTGGTTGTCCGGCTTCGCTGCTCGGCTGCAGCGCGAGCGCCCGGAGCTGCACGTGCTCTCGCTCGGCTACTCGGTCTGGCAGGAGGTCGGCCTCGGGGTGTCGTTGGGCGCCGTCGATCCGCTACGCAGCTTGGGCGTGCGAGCGCTCTCGACCGAGCAGGCCGTGGCCGCCTATGAGCGCGAGCTCGGCAGCCGCTCGTCGACGCCGCGCCGCATCATCACCGGCCGGCTGATCCCCGAGCTGGAGCGACGTCTGCACCCTCGCTTGCCCCCACGACGAGCGCGCTTCCTCGAGCAGGTCGTCCGCTTCGCGCCCGGCGTGGAGTTGGTCAGCCTCTCGACCCTCGATCACGCCCGCGACATCTACCTGCACGACCACGTGTTCGAGGGCACCCCGATCGTCCCCGCGGTCATGGTGCTCGAGGCGATGACCTGCGCCGCGGCGACCTGCATCGGTCGTAGCGATCTCGTCGAGGTCCATGACTGGGAGCTGGTTCGTGCGGTGCCGGTGCCCGAGGACGCCAAGACCCGGATCCGCGTGCACGCGCGGGTGCTCGACGCCGACGCTGCGCGAGCGATCGTTCGGGTCGGTGTTCGGGCCGAGGTCGACGGCTTTCGTGAGGAGTGCTTCCACGCTCGCCTGGTGTTCGGGGCCGCGACCGACGTCGAGCCGCCCGTGATCGGTCCGCTACCACCACCAGAGCCCCTATCCAGGGAGCAAGAGCGGCGGCTCTTTCAAGGCCCGTTGTTTCGCTGGCTGAGCGCCGCGCGTCGGATCGAGCCCGACGTGCTCGGGATGTTCGACGCGCGCACGCCAGGGGCGCTGCGCTACTTCGAAGCGAGCGCCCGCGAGACCCTGACCCCCTACCCGGCGCTGCGTGACGCGCTCTTGCAGACCATCTTGCTCGTGAACGAAGGGGAGGGGAGCGGCCTGCCCGTGCGGATCGCTTGCCTGCGTATGGTTCGCCCGGCGGCGCCGGGCAGCGAATTGCTGGTCCTGACTCGCGCGCAGGCCAACCGAGAGTGGTCGATCGACGTGCTGACGCGAGACGGCCGGCTGGTCGAGGCGCTCTCGGGCATCGTCATCGAGGCTCCGGCGACTTCGAACGAGCGGCCCGAAGCGCGTCGAGCAGCAGGTTCCGAACCCAGTGGATCATGATCACGATCATCAGGCGATTGGTGAGCGCATAGGTGACGCCGAGCAGCAGCGAGAAGAGCAGGAATTCGCCGATCCGGGCCCGTCCACGCGGGCGATTGTTGACCGCCTCCAGATAGACATGGCGGGCCGTGAAAGTGCCCGCCACGACGCTCACGCCGATCACCGCAGGCCCGAGCAGGATCTGCAGCGCCCCGCGCCAAAACGCCTCCTCGTAAACCGAGCGAGCGAGCAGGATCACTGATCGACGAGCGCTCGCTCGCGGCAAGCTCCCGATCGCGAGGCGCCAGGCTTCGAGGCCGCGGCGAGGCCCGTTGAGGGCTGTCATCGCGACCAGGAACCCGAGCAGGCCGAGGACCACGCCGAGCGCTGCGCCGCTCGGATCGAGCAGCTGGCGGCAAAGCTCGCGATAGCGACCGCTGGCGAGGATCACGATCATCGCCAGCGCGAATACGACAGCAGGGAATTGCGAGACGCGAAGGGCCCGAAGCCAGCGGCTCCGGACCCTCGTGGACCGATGCTCTGCCCGCATATCGCTCCGCCCGGGCGGACACGAACGGCTGGCTATAAGCGCAGCCTGCTGCGGAGGTTGTCGAACTCACCAGTGCGGTCGTACATCTCGGCTACTGCGTCCGCGGCCTTGGCCGCCGCGAGGTGGGCCTGCGTCAAGCCGTGAAAGGCCGAAGCGTCAGTGGACGCGAGCAGCGTTGCCTGCATGAAGTACTCGATAGCCTTGTTGGCGTTGCCGCTGAACTGATGGATGCTCCCGATGATCTTCTTGAGCAGCGCGTTGTTCGGGTGGCGACCCTCGAAGTCCTCGGCGACCTCGAGCGCGGCGTCGTACTTGCGGACGCGACGGTGGGCGTAGATCAAGAAGAACGACGCGAAGTCCTGGTTCTCACCACCGGAGGCGAACTTCTCCAGGGTCTTGACGCCCTGCTGGTAGTGGGCGCTCTTGATCGAGTGCCCCCAAGACAGGGTGTGCACGCTGGCGACCACGGCGTCGACGAAGGAATTATCGAGGTTCTTGGCGGCCTTGCCGAGATCCGCGTTGGCCTTCGCGCTGGCGGCGGCGGCGTTCTTGGCCTTGGCCTTGCGATCGGGCGCGTTGGGGTTGCGCGCGAGCTCGTAGAGGGTCAGCTCCGGGTCGATCACCCTGTAGAGAGCGAGGTGGAACGCCATCTCCTTGTCGGCCGGATTGGCGTCGAGCAGGCGCTCCTTGGCCTCGGCCAAGTAGCCGTCGACGTCGGGCGGGTCTCGCCGCGTGACGGTGGCGACCATGGCGGACACCAGCGGGGGCGCGGGATTCTTCGGCTCCTCTGCGGCGAACTTGTCGAGCTCCGCCAATTTTTGCTCTGTCGAGGTGTCGACGACGCTACCAACGATTTTCTTGATGCGATCGAACGTGGCCATGACCTACCCCCAAACCCCGCAAGCGTTGACCTCGACCTCGTCACCGACCACACAAATGTCGTTGTCGCTCGTGTCGTTGTCGCAATCGCAGGCCGCGAGCGGCAGGCGCCCTTCCTTGCTGTCGGTCTCGCCGTTGAGCGGGCGAATTCGGCTCGGCCGCCTGGGTTGTTGGGGTGGTGCGATCTGTTTGGTGTCGGACGCATCGATCCGACCGGTTCGATGTTTTTCCATGGCGGAGCCTCCAGTAGAAACGAACACTTTCGCGGAGGGCGGTGTGACCCTCCGCGATGAACGAATATGTGCAAGCTATCAGCGCGCTTGTGGCTCGGCAAGCGATAATGTAGTAGTCATTCGTTCGAGAGGGATTGCGTCAGAGCGCCCTGCGATGTAGCTCTTGCGTGCGAGGCGGTTGCCCGCGCGCGCGTGGTTGCGATCTCGTGATCTGGTGAAACGTGGAGGGAATGGTCGTGAATCGACATGATGAGCAAAAAGCTGGCGAGTCGGGCTGCGGGGCCGCTGCAAAGCCCGGGCGGTTTCGGACGGCACGGATTCGCCCGCTGAATGGCGCCAGTGAGCCTTCAGAGCGAGCCGCCTCCGGATCCAATGTACATGATCGGCTCGCCATCCCATTGGAAGCCTGCGATTGCGATAATTTCTATTGCGGCGTCCATAGCGATGTCTGCACCGTCAATGACGAAGTGTCCAGCTCGACTTGTGGAGTTTGGGGCTGAGCTCGAAAGACGAAGCGCATGCAAGAGGAACAACTGGAGGAGCACCACCGGATTCACGCGGGCGACCTTCGCGTGATCTATAACGTCAAGGAAATTCTCGTCTTCGAGGTCGACGACGTCATCTGGGACTTCTATGACGTCGCCACCGTCGAGGGCGTCTCGGCAGGCGCCGCCGCGCTACGAGAGCGCCATGGCGCCCAGGTCGCGCAGGACGTGCTCGACGAGCTGCGCGAGCTGGGCCTAGTGATACCCCAGCGGAGCCAGCCCGAGCCCAAGCCCGTCCAGCCGGTCCAGGCCAAGCCGAGGCTCAAGGGCGTCACGCTCAACGTCATGCACGGCTGCAACCTCGCCTGCACCTACTGCTTCGCCAAGCAAGGTGACTACGGGCTCGGCAAGAAGCGCATGACCGAGGAGACCGCAGCCAAGGCGATCGACTGGGCCGAGCAGCACCGGCAGGAGGGATCGCGGCTGCTGGTCGGCTTCTTCGGCGGTGAGCCGCTGCTGAACATGCCGACGATCCGAAGCGCGGTCGAGCACGCCCGCCAGCGCGGAGCGGAGCACGAGCACGAGGTCGGCTTTCACGTGACTACCAACGGCACGCTCTTGAGCGAGGACAACGTCCAGTACCTGGCCGACAACCAAATCCACGTCCAAGTCAGCCTCGACGGCACGCCGGACATCAATGATCGCTACCGGATCTATCGCAGCGGCAAGGGCTCGCACGCCCAGGTCGTCGCCGGGGCCAAGCGGCTCAAGGACGCGACCCGGCGGCTGACCCTGCGCGGCACGATCTCTGCGGCCAAGCCCGAGTTCGGCGAGAGCGTGCGCCACATGATCGAGGACATCGGCGCCACGCGGGTGGCGTTCGAGCCGGCCGAGCTCGAGGGTGAGGAGGGGATCGACGCCGACGAGCTCGTCGCGCGGATCAAGGCCGAGTGGAGCCGGCTCGCCGCCGACTTCGAGGAGCACGCCCGGGCAGGCGAGCTCAAGCCCTACGCCAACCTGATCAAGATCATGCAGGCGATCCATGACCGCCGGAAGGTCGTCTACGGCTGCCAAGCCGGGCACTCCAACGTGGCGGTCGATCCGGACGGCGACATCTACCCCTGCCATCGCTTCGTCGGCGAGCAGGACTGGAAGATCGGCAACATCCACACCGGCGAGCTCCGCGAGCAGGTGACCGAGCGCTTCGTCGCCAACACCGTCGACAGCAAGGAGCCCTGTCGCAGCTGCTGGGCCCGCTACACCTGCGGGGGGCGCTGCGCTCACGAGGCCAAGCAGGCGACCGGGGACATCAGCGCTCCGGATCCGCGCCTGTGCGAGCTCGTCAAGCACATGACGGAGCTCGGGCTGGTCCTCTACGCCAAGCTCAAGCCGATCGAGCGGCAGGTGCTCGCCAGCCGGCTGTTCGACGGCGGTCCAGCGAAGCCCGACTCCAACGCGGCCCCGGGGTGCTAGCAGGCCCGTGGAAGCGCGTCTGCAGCAGGCGCTGGAGTGGCTCGCGGCCAACCAGCAAGCCGACGGGAGCTGGCCCGACTTCATCGTCTCGCCGACCACCCAGGGCCGCGAGTGGACGACCGGCTATGTCGCCACGCTGCTCGCGGGCGTGCCTCGCTGTAGGGTCGGAGTCGGAGGCGCGGCGCTCGAGCGGGCGTGGGAGTTCCTCGCCGACCACCGCCACGCCGGCGGCGGCTGGGGCTTTTGGGCGAGCTCGCCGGTCGACGCCGACTCGACGGCGTGGTGCGTCCGAGCCTTGCTCGCGGGCGGTCGATCACCGAGCTCGCTGCGCGCCGAGCTCGAGCTGCTCGAGCGCCACCTGATCGATGGCGGGAGCGCGACCTATCACCGCGACAACGTCGACGAGCTCGTCGTCGAGAGCGGCTACTACCAGCCGACCGCCTGCGTGACGGCGGCGGTGAGCTTGGCCTTGCACGAGGCAGGGGTCATGGCCGAGCGCGACCATGATCCCTGCGCACGCTGGCTGGCTGACGATCGCCTGGCCGACGGTAGCTGGCGATCGTTTTGGTGGGACGAGGGCATCTACGCGACCGCGATGGTCGTTCGTGTGTGGCGACGGACGCAGACGCCGGCGATCGAGCCCGAGCGCTTGCGCGAGTTCTTCCTCGCGCGCCAGGCCGAGGACGGCAGTTGGAGCTCGCAGCCGCACGAGGGGCGCTCGACCTTCGACACCGCGCTGGCCCTCGGGGCGCTCCTCGATCTCGGGGTCGAAGCGACGCAGCCTGAGCTCCGTCGCGCGGTCGAGTGGCTGCTCGACGCCCAGCGCGACGACGGGAGCTGGTCGTGCGTGCCGATCATGCGGGTCCCGGATCCGGACCTGGCCTGGGATCCGAGCCGACCGAGCGGCGTGGTGATCCCCTCGCACCGGCGCAGCTTCGTGACCGCGACGCTGCTCGCGACCTTGCATCGGATCCCGCACGCGCGCCGACGCTTCGTGCCGAGCCAGCCACGGCTCCGGCTCGGTCGCTGGGCCGAGGAGGTCGAGGGTGTCGTCGCTCGCTTCGACGCCTGGATCGACGCGCTCCCGACCCCGCTGCGACGCCTGGCTCGGCGCACGCCGGCTTGGCATCGGCGCGGCGCCGGGCTCAGCCACGTGCTCCCGTTTTGGTTGAACGCCCGGCTCGCCGACGGGCGCCTGCTAGATGAGGCTCGCGCGATGGCGTTGGCCAACCGGTTCGGCCAGGTCTACTGCTTGCTGCGCGACGGCATCATCGACGGTGACGACGAGAGCGAGGCGAGCGTGCTGGTGGTCCTCGACGCGCTCTTCCTCGCGTTCGTTCGCGGCTACCAGCAGCTGTTCCCGAGCCACGTCGGGTTTTGGATCGAGTTCGAGCGCTGCTGGCACGAGTACCTCGGCGCGTTGGCGCGAGAGCAGACCTTTGGCCTGGACGAGGGCTTCGGCGAGCAGCAGCTGACGACCCTCGCGCACAAGTTCTCTCCGGTGAAGATCTGCGCGTTGGCGATGGCCGAGCTCGCGGACGCTCGTGAGCAGGGCCCCGCGCTCGAGCGGATGATCGAGTCGATCCAGCTCGGGGTGCAGCTGCTCGATGATCTCGAGGACGCGGCGGCGGACGCTGCCCACCAGCGCGTCACTTGGCCATTGGCGCTCGTCCACGAGGCCAGCAAGACAGCCCTGAGCCCAAGCGACGTGGAGCGTTGGCTGTGGGAGCGGGGCTGTGCGCTGCCAGTGCTCGAGCGGGCGTTGGTCTGCTTCTCGCGCGCGGGTGAGCTCGCGGGCGCGCTCGAGCTCGCCGAGATGGTCGAGTGGTGTGAGGAGCTCGAGCGAGGAGCGCTCGGCTTGCGAGCGCGAGCGTCGAGCGCTCGGCCGAGTCGAGCGCTCGGCCTGCATCGCCTCGCTGTCTCGCGCGGCTCCCTGCTCTACAACGCCTCGAGCTTGGGGCTGTTCGCGCTCGACTTCGAGGACGCCGAGGAGGACCCGCGCGAGCTCGACCTCGAGCTCGAGCGAGCGGGGGCGTTTGTCCGGCTCCCGGCTCCCGCCCTGCCGACGCCGGGCCTGCGCACGCTGATCGTGGGCGCTCATCCGACGAGCCCGCATCGCTGCGCGAGCTGCCCGGTGGCCCAGGAGGATCCGAGCCTGCAGCCGACTCGCCGATCTAGCTTCGCCGAGCTGACCAGGAGCGCGCGGGAGCTCGTCGTCGAAGCAGGTGGGGTGGCTCGCCTCGTGCTGCTCGATCCTGGCCAGGCGTCAGGGTGGGCTGAGGCGCGCTCGCTCGTCGGCGAGGCTCGGGCGCGAGGGTTGTCGATCTGCTTCGTGCTGCAGCCGCGGAACGTCGACACCGAGGCTGTCGCCGCGCTCGCCGAGCTCTCGGGCCATGTCTCG
>CBFGLP010000532.1:0-9231 GCA_965649595.1 uncultured Myxococcales bacterium
TACGACACGACCTGCGGCTGCGCGACCACTAACGACGAGGTGCCAGTCTCGATCGCGCTGGGCCTGCTGGTGCTCGCGCTGATCCGGCCGCAGCGGCGAAAGGGCGACCGAGCGCGCTGATCTCCGTGGTCCCCATGCGGCTGCGATAGGCTGGGTCATGCGCTCGCTTCGACCCGTCGCTCGGCATCTCGCTGGATCGCTCGTGTCTCTCGCCGCGCTGCTGAGCTTCGTCCCCTCGCGCGCGGCCGAGGCCTGCGGCGGGACCTTCTGCGACAACTTGCCCGATCCGATGCCGGTCGATCAGACCGGCGAGGACATCTTGTTCGTGCAGGACGGGCCCGAGGTCGAGGTCCACGTGCGGATCGCCTACGAAGGCGAGGCCGAACGCTTCGCGTGGATCGTCCCGCTGCATGGCGTGCCCACGGTCTCGGTCGGGTCCGAGGCGCTGTTCGTGGCGCTCGGCGAGGCGACCGCGCCACGCTGGCGGACGCAGCGTAGCTACGAGTGCGAGGAGGACGAGCCCGGCTTCGACGACGACGGTGGGATCAAGCTCGACCTCGGCGGTGACGAGAGCGGCGGCCCCGACGTGGTGTTCGAGGACGTCGTCGGTAGCTTCGAGGTCGTGGTGTTGCAAGGCGGCACCGCGGCCGAGGTGATCGACTTCCTGCAAGCCAACAATTACGCGCAGGACCCCGAGTCCGAGCCGATCTTGCAGGAGTACCTCGACGAAGGGTTCTTGTTCGCGGCGGTCAAGCTGGCGGCCGGGGTCGACGTCGAGGCGATCCACCCGCTGGTGTTTCGCTTCCAAGGCGACGAGCCCTGCGTGCCGATTCGGCTGACCCGGATCGCCGCCAAGCAGGACATGGGCATTCGCGCCTACTTCCTCGGCCAGGATCGCTGGGCGCCGACCAACTACGCGCACGTCGTGCTCAACCCGCTGCGCTACGACTGGCTGACGACCAGCGGCTACGCGGGGCTGCTGACGATGGCCGTCGACGAGGCCGATGGCCGCGCGTTCGTGACCGAGTACGCGGGCTCCAGCGGGGCGGTCCAGACCGAGAGCGTGTGGAGCCCGCAGTGGGACGAGGCGCCCTTCGTCACCGCCGATCCGATCCAGACGATCGACCTGATCGGCGCCCAAGGCCTCAACCAGCACCCGCTGATCCAGCCGCTGCTGCTCGAGTTCCTCCCGCCGCCCGAGGGGATTGAGGCGACCGACTATTGGAACAACATCGAGCAATATATCGATCAGATCGATCTCGACGCTTGGGACGGGGCCGCGTTCGCGGCCGCGCTCGCCGAGCGGATCATCGATCCGGGTCAAAACGCGGTCGATCTGCTCGACGCGTGGCCAAAGCTGACGCGGCTGAACACGACCATGTCGCCGGCCGAGATGACCGTCGACCCGATGTTCCACGCCAACCCCGATCTGCCCGACGTCGAGCCAGTCGTCACGAGCAGCTCGCAGGTGCTCTGCGGCGGCGGTGACGAGCTGGTTCAGGTCGACGTCGGCGGCACGACCACGCCGGTGTGCGTGCCCGAGGACACGAGCTGGCCCGAGATCGACGCGATGCCCTACGCGCTGCGGATCGAGCAGATCCCGATGACCGGCCCGCCGCAGGTCGTTATCGACAACCAGGCTGCGGCGCTCGAGCTGCTCGCCGCGCAGCAGGCAACGGTCGAGTGCCTGAGCGAGATGGGCGGCGACACCACGGAGGGCGAGGACGGCTCGTTCATCGGCGGCGACGAGACCAGTGAGACCTCGCCGACCTACGACCTGCCCTACGACACGACCTGCGGCTGCGCGACCGCCCGCGGAGAGGCTCCGCTGGCGATCGCGCTGGGGCTCTTGGTGCTCGGGTTGATCCGCCCGCGGAGGCGGACGAGCACCCGCCGCGCTCAATAGTAGTAGCGGAAGTACACGTAGATCGTGCTGATCACGAGCGTCAGGAACGTGACCGGCACGCCGAACGCCATGAAGCGGGTGAACGACACGTGGTGACCCGCCTTCTTGGCGATCCCCAAGACCACGACGTTCGCGGACGCGCCGATTGGGGTCATGTTCCCGCCGAGGCACGCGCCGAGCGCCAACGACCACCAGACCGGCATGAGCACGGGGTGGTGCAGGATCGCGGTGTTGGTCGGGTCGATCGCGCCGCCTTGGCCGAGCACGGTGTTACCCATGTCCATGATCAGCGGGATCATCGTCGCGACATAGGGGATGTTATCGATGATCCCCGAGGTGATGCCCGAGAACCACAACATCACCATCGAGGTGATCAGCATGTCGTCCTTGGTCGGGTTGGTGATCTGAATGACGACCCGAGACAGGTCCTCGATCAGGCCGACCTTGACGACCCCACCGACGATGATGAATAGACCGATGAAGAAGAAGATGCTGGTCCACTCGACCTCTTGCAGGGTCTTGTGGGCGTCGATGCCCGAGATGGTCATGAGCGCGATTGCGCCACACAGCGCGATCGTGGCGGGCTCGATGTGCAAGACGCTGTGCAGGAGGAAGCCGAGCACCGTCAGGCCGGTGACGATCAGCGACTTCTTCATCAGGCGGCGGTCACGGATCAGCGTGTTCTCGTCGATCGCGAGCACCTCGAGCCGCTTTTGCGCGTCGACCCGAAGCCGCTTGCCGTAGAACATGTGGGTGACGAGCACCATCGCCGCGAGCATCACGGCGACGGCGGGGGCGAGGTGGTTGATGAAGGCTCCGAAGCTCAAGCCGACCTTCGAGCCGATCATGATGTTCGGAGGGTCACCAATCAAGGTCGCGGTGCCGCCGATGTTCGACGAGAGCGCCTCGAGCACGAGCAGCGGGATCGGGTCGATCTCCAGCTTCTCGGCGATCATCAAGGTCACGGGCGCGATCAGGAGCACCGTGGTGACGTTGTCGAGGAACGCCGAGGTGACCGCCGTAGCGATCACGAAGAACGCGACGATTCGGGCTGGCTTGCCTTGCGCGGCCTTGGCGATCTTGATCGCCGCCCACTCGAAGACCCCGCTTCGCCCGGTGATGTTGACGATGATCATCATCGAGATCAGCAGGAACACCACGTTGTAGTCGATACCGAGCCGCTCCGAGTAGAACGCCTCGGTCTGGGTGACCACGCCCAGACCGACGACCAGCGCGGCGCCGAGCAGGGCGGCCTTGGTCTTCTCGATCTTCTCCGAGATGATCAGGACATAGACCCCTATGAAGATCGCGGCAGCAATCCAATAGTGGGCGGCGGTGCTCGAAGTGGCCGTGGTGGCCTCTTGCGCGACCCCGAGGAGTGTTTGTAGCATGACGACGGATTCCTTCGATTCTGACGCGTATGGGTTCTGACGCGTGTGGTTAGAAGCCGAGCCGGGCCGCGCTCTGGGCGAGAGCTCCGAGGATGCTGGAGCGGGTGAGCATGCCGACGAAGCGCCCCTGGTCGGTCACTGGCAGGGGCTGCCACTGCTGCTCGTTCATCACTGCGATGGCTCGCCCCAGCGAGGCGCTGGCCGGAATCGACACGAAGTCGCGGAGCATCACGGTGCTCACCTTGGATTTGGCGAGCTTCGCGTAGTGCTCGGCGTAGTATTCCTCAGTGAGGGCATTTGCGAGGTTCGGATCGAGCATGACGTAGCTGGGCAGCAGCAGCCGCAGCACGTCATGCAGCCCCATCAGCCCAATCAGGCGCCCGTCAGACTCGACGATCGCAGCGCGGACCTGCGAGTGCGATCGCAACGCCTCGACGGTCTCGGCAACCGTTTGGGTGGGACTCACGACGATTGGCTTCTCTTCGATAGCGGCGGTTGCCTGCATCACTCAGCCCCTTTTTTGGCGGGGGAGGGGTATCACCAGGGACAGGCAAAGGAAACTCGGCGCAACCGAAAAACTCTGCGCACGCGGCATCCTCGTTGCGACGTATCACACCACCGACACGCCCGATTGGGGATGATGTTGGGCCAGTCCGCGCCGTCGAGGTGGATGCGATGGCAGGTGTATGAGGAAAGTAAGCGTGTGCATGGCTAGTTTTCAGGCCAGTGGTGGCACCTCGATGCGCCGAAGACCATGTCCCAAATGTGGCCCAGTGCGGAATGGTCGCTGGTTCGTCGGGTTCGATGGCGCTAGTGACGAGCTCGGTCAGAGCAACTCGCGCTATGTCGCAAATCGATAGATCGTGTGGCACCCCGTGCATGGCCAGGGGTGCTGGTCAGGCGATCGCGACGCCGTGGATCGTGGCGATGCGAGCGACCACGTCGATCCGTGATTGAGCGGCTCCAATACTGGAACAATCGCAACAAAACCAATTAGGGGGTCGAGAAAAACCAGCCGACGCTCGGTCATGTGCGCACCTACCGGAGAGCACATGAATCGATCAACTGAGCTAATTATCACCATGATTGTGGCACTGAGCGCGAGCACCGGTTGCAGGTCCGAGATCGATGATTTCGCGGACGACCAGCTTCGCGTCATCAATGGCGAGCCCGCACCCAGCAGCGTCGACGAATATGCGGCGACCGTCGCTCTGCACGAGCGATCGGGCGACGACGTCTGGGAGTATCCATTTTGCTCGGGCACGTTGATCGCCCCCGACGTCGTGCTGACCGCGGCGCACTGCTGCGACGGGGCCAAGGGGGGGAAGAAGGCGGACGCGATCGAGCCCGAGGACGCGGTCGTGTACTTCGGCGAGGGCCCGGCGTTCGTCGACGGTGAGCTCGATGGCGAGCTCTACGGCCTCTCCGAGGTCAGGCTTCACCCGGCCTACGATCGCTTCAACTTCATCAACGACATCTGTCTGCTGCGCCTCTCGCAGCCCAACCAGAGCTCGCCGACGGTGCCGCACCTGCCGGCCTCGCTCGGCCTGAGCGACGCCGATGCTGGCACCTTGCTCGACCACGTGGGGTTTGGCTACTCGGACCTCGACAAGACCGAGCTCGGGGTCAAGCTGCACATCGAGATCCCGCTCGCGGGCTTGGGCTGCGTGGTCGAGGGCTGCTGGAGCAGCGGCACCGAGGGGCAGTTCTCGTTCGTCCAGGACGGCGATCCCTACTTCGGGACCTGCAACGGCGACAGCGGAGGTCCGGCCTTCATCGTCCGCGAGGGCACGACCTACGTGGCTGGGATCACCTCCTATGGCGACGTCGGCTGCGAGCTCTACGGCGTGAGCACCAACGTGTCGGCCTATCAGAGCTTCATCGACGCGTTCCTCGGTCAGCCGCCCGGCGAAGCGAGCTGCGGCAACGGGGTCTGTGAAGTGGGCGAGAGCTGCGACGGGCGCGAGGGGACGCAGAGCTGCGCGGCCGATTGTCCGAGCATGACCAAGGGCAAGCCCTCGACCCGCTATTGCTACGTCGATGGCGCATGCGAGGGCCCTGGCTGCTAGGCTAAGGCTCCCCCGCCATCGTGCTCAGGTGGTCGCGGTTGCGGCCTGACGAGCGTCGATGATCGTCTGCATGTCGAACAGCGCCTTGGCGTCCGCGAGCGTGCCGAGCTCGATATCGCGGCCGACGAGGCGCACGAACGCGAGGTTGCTGGCCAAGCTGAACGAGAGCGAGCCGGTCAGCCAGCGCAGCCGCTCGTGCATGCGCTCGCGATAATCGAGCACCGCCTCGATGATGCGCTCGATCGGCTGGGCCAAGAAGCAGAGCAGCGCGACCTCGTGATACTCCTGCTGCCCGATCCCGTACGCAGCCTGATCGAACGCCTCGGCGAGCTCGCGGAAGCGCTGCGCGAGCTCGTCGGGCCGCAGCTTCGCGAGGCTCAGGATGTTGGCAGCGGTCTGCAGCGGATCCCCACGCCACAGGTTGGCTTGCCGGCGCAGCGCGTCGTAGACCGTCGATGCTCGCTCGGCGAGCTCGGCGGGGGTGCCGGGCTCGCCGACCAAGAACGCGCACGCTGGGTAGTCCTCGGGCCCGGTCAGCCACCAGTGGTGGATCTTCATTGCCTCGTAGATGTCGCGCATGCGCTCGAGCTGGGCGTGCTGGATCGTGGCGAGGCCCGAGCGGCTGCGCAGGACCGTGATCGCCATGACCTCGTAGGCCTCGGCGCGCCGCATGCCGAGCTCGCGCAGCAGCGTGCGGCAGCGCTCGACCTCGGCGAAGAACGCCGCGGCCGAGTCGCCGCGCTGCAGCAGGATCGACGCGAGCAAGGGACGCAGCGAGGTCGTCACGCCGCTGTGCCAGGCGACGTGTTGGTCGATCTGCTCGCGCAGGGATCGAAGCGTGGCAGCGATCGCATCGGGCTCACCGGGCGTGCGCACCAAGTTGGCCGCGACCAAGCGCAGCGGGACTCGATCACCGAGCAGCCCGCGGTCCTGGTCGAGCGCGGCCTCGATCGCAAAGAAGCGCTCGAGTGGGTCGATCGGAGCTGGACCACGCTCGATCTCGGAGTCGCGGAAGGGCATCACATTGTAGGGTATCGGTCCTGGACCGACATCGAAGCACCTCTGAATCGCAAATGAAGTGAGCGGGCGCGTCTGGGCGGTCGGTCGAATGCCTTGCTCGAGCCCGGGCGCTGCTGTATCTCATCGCCGTGCTGTTTCTTCGCGTGATCGCCTTCCACTGAGCTGGGCCGCCGGCCGACCAAAGTGTTGGCTGGTGGCGGAGCTCGTGGAGACCTGTTGGTGCGATCGGGATCGCGGCCGCTCGAAGCCGAGCGCCGCGCCAGCGGAGGACAGCATGGCGACGATGCATTGGTTTCGCTCTGGTGAGGCCGGCCTACACGGTCATGGCCGCGACCAGCACGTGTGGATTCGGCAGTGGGGGATCGAAGGCGGCCCGGTGTTGCAGCGGGCCCGCTGCTTCGCCAGCTCGGGTGAGGCCGAGGCCCGCATGCAGGCCTGCTTGGCAGGTGATCGCGGGCCGGCGCTGACATGGGATGAGCGTCGGCGCTTGTCCGACAACGGCTGGTGGGGGAGGTGGAACACGTCCGCGCTGCTCGCCGCCGAGGTCGCTAGCGCGCCCGATGAGCCGCAGCGCTGGCGCGACTACGCCGACTGGCTGTGGCGACACAGCGACGGTCGGGCGGGCCGGATCGAGCTGGGTGAGGCGCTCGCCGCCGCGGATCGGCCGGCGCACCGCAGCGTGCTGCTCGACGAGATCGCGGGATACGAGCGGGCGCATGGCTTCGCGAAGTGGTTCGCGGAGCTCCAGCGGGGGCGCGAGGCTGGCCAGCGTGCCGCGCTGCTGCGGGTCTGCCACGGTCAGCTGATCGGCCTGCGGGGCTGGCCGGAGCCCGGGATGCTGCGCATGCCAGCTGCGCCGGTGGTGCTCGCGGATCTCGAGCTCGAGCTGACTCGCATGGAAGATCTCGACGCGCTTGCCAAGCTGCTGCTCGAGGTCTCGTCGAGCCTGACTCGGCTGCGCTTGGATAGCGCGCTCTTGCTCAACCCCGAGCGGGCCGCTTGGCTGATCGATCAGTGCTGGCGCTTGCCTCGGCTGCGTACGCTCGAGCTGCGGACCAGCCCCGACAGCGGTGGTGGTCTGACGATCGGCTCGGAGCTCGCCCAGGCGCTCGGGCGCCTGCTCGGCCGGCAGCGGGCGCCGATCTGCGGGATGGCGCTGCGTCGGCTCGAGCTCGAGCTGGTCACGCCGCGCGAGGGCTGGCAGTCGGCGGCTCTCGACGAGCTGACCCGCGCGCTGGCGAGGTCGGAGCTCGACGAGCTGAGCTTGAGCGCGGACGTGCTGCCCAACGAGCTGCGGCAGTGGATCGCAAGCTCGGAGCTGGCCCAGCGACTGGTGGAGTGTCGGTTGGTCTCGCGTACGCAGGGCTCGGGCGCGACACGGTCGCGGGTGCCCGCGAAGCTGGCTCCGGCAAGCGCCGCGCCGAAGCTGGTCGAGCCGACGAGCGAGGGCCTGCTCGTGTGGTCGGACTGGCTGATGAGCCACGGCGATCCAGTCGGCGAGCTCTCGGCCTTGCAGCTGCAGCACGGCACGCTCCCGCCGGCGGCAGCGTTGGAAGCTCGGCAGCAGATCGAGCAGCTCCAGGCGCGGATCCGGGCGTGGTTCGCGGCCGGCTATCCCGACGCGCTCGTGCTGAGCTGGCGAGGTCCGCTGCTCGAGCGGGTCGAGCTGATCGGTGACGCGTGCCCGGACCCGCGAGCGCTGCTGCACCGCGTGCTCGGCCACCCCGCAGGCGCACACTTGCGCTCGCTGGCGATCCGGCGCGCGTGGGGGACCCCCGTGGAGCGCTTGCTCGATCCGGCTGCGCTCGGCTGTCTCGGATCGGTAGAGCGGCTCGAGCTCGAGAGCGAGGCGAGGCCGGAGCTCTCGACCCTGCTCGAGCGCTTACCTGGCCTTCACGAGCTGGTCCTGCGCACGCCGGGTTGGCAGCTCACTTCGCCGGTCGGGCACGAGCGAATCGACACGCTCGGCTTGTCCGTGCCCTGCGACTTCGGTCGACGCGCGCTCGGGCGGATGTTTGCGCGCCTGAGCGAGCTCGAGCTGCCTGCGCTGAAGCGGCTCGCCCTCGACTTCGAGCCCGGCCGCGCGGGGCCAGCGATCAGCTTCGGGACGCTCGAGCTGCCCTGGGAGGTCGAGCTGCGCGTGAGCGGGGTGCTGCGGACCTGCGACGCCGATGAGCTGCGGCGCTGGGCGAGTTGGCGGCGTGGCTCGACGGTCGAGGTCGCCGCGCTGATCCAGACACGCCGGAGGGTTCGAGCGGGAGCCTACGCGCCTACGCTCGAGCCGGCGGCTCCGCGCGTGTGAGCGAAGCAATGCGCGCCGCGCCGGATCACCCGGAGCGGCGCGCAATATCTACGATTCGATAGTGGCGAGTAATCTCCCGATCATAATCATGATTCTCCCGAAGGGTGTCGATTGCTGCACGTGAATCATTCGACGCCAATCGCACGATTTGGATCGCCGCCGTCCTGATTCATGCGATCTGGATCGCGGGCATGCAGGCGCGTGGGCTGGGCAACGACACGATCGGCTTGCTCGAGGTCGGCGCTGGCATGCCCCTGATTGCCTACCAGGACGACGGCTTCGTCGGCGCCGCGAAGAGCTTCGGGCCCGGCCGCTACGACATCGGCCAGCTGACCATCGGTAACGATCAGGCGTCCTCGATCCTGGTCCCGTCGGGCTTCGAAGCGGCAAGTCGGCAGAATAGACTGGCGTACGCCCATGAATATGCTCGAAGAGATCGAATCCATGTACGGGCATCCCCATGCGTTGGCCTGCACCCAAATTAGGGACTCGCACCACCCGATGGGTGTAAACGCGTACAGATCTTGAACGGCGAAGGGCCCG
>CBFGLP010000533.1:0-4910 GCA_965649595.1 uncultured Myxococcales bacterium
CTCGGTGAAGCGGGTCAGCAGGTAGTCGTAGTAGCGGGCATCGATCGTGTCCGCGAAGGCTCGAACGAGCGCGCTCTTGGCCGTGCCGGGAGGACCGACCATGACCATGTGCTCGCCGGCGACGGCCGCGACGAAGAGCAGCCGGATGGTCTCTTCCTTGCCGAGGAACTCGGCCTCGAGGCGACGTGCCCCTTCCTGGAGACGGCGCGCGAACTCGGGGATCGACAGTGGCGCGCTCGTGCTCGGCTTGCCGACGCTCGGCGGGTGCAGGGGCTGGGTCATGCGGGCTGACTTTCTACTACTCGGCGGACGATGGTCGCCAGGAGGTTGTCGACGACGGTCCGAGAGACAAGCCCCCCGAGGTGCTCGCAGTACTCTTCCCACCGGCGCAAGAAGCTCTCGTCTGGGGCGCCGACGAAGGGGACCCCGAGCACTGGCTCGAGCCGGGGGAGCAGGAGAGGCAACGCGAGGAAGCCCTGGACCGCCCAGTCACGGGCCCCGAGCCCGAGGCCAATGCGGGCGTCGAACTCGAGGACTTTGAGGACGTGGAGGTGGATCAGCGCGCCAATCACGGCTCCGATCGCGGCCGGCGAGTGATCGGCCGCGGGCGCCGGCAGAGCCAGCGTCTCTCGGGGCGTCTTCGGGTCGGGTCGGGCAGACGCACCCGGCTCGGATCCGCCCGCCCCACTCGTCTTTGGGACGTCCCCGGAGGTCTTTCGGACGCCCTCCTCGCGCTCTCGGCGCGAGCGAGCACGCGAGGAGGCCAGCTCCGCTTCGGCACCGAACACTGGCACGATCAATTCGAGCACCTGCAACAGACTCCCAGTCAACACCGCACCGATGAGCAACCAATCTCGCTCCCGCGCCCATGTGTGACACACGGCGCGAGCGAACGCTCGGTCCCGCACGAAGTCCACCGACATCAATGGATTCCAACCAGCAGGAGCCCGCCCAGGTTGGAGCAGCGCGGTCAGTGGGCTGATCCAAATCGCGCTCCCCAGCAACCGATCGACTGGAGGCCGGTGAGGTTGGTCGACCCATGGGACCGTCTCCTTGCGCACATCGGTGATGCTCGCCCCGAACAGCCCACCGCGCCGCGGAGGATCCTGTCCGAGGTAGCGCTGTTCACCCTCCGGAGTGGTCACAATGTGGTCCTCACGCCGCAGCTCGAGCAACGCCCCCACCGCGAGATGCCGAGCCAGTGCCTCCCGAAGTCCGCTGGGATGCGCTTGGGCAAGCAGGCCCGCCACCTCCATCTCGACCTTCTGCCAGGTCGTTCCACGAGTCCACACCCGGTCACGGTCGGGGTGGTCGAGCGAGAGGATGTCGTGCAAGGCAATCCAGAGCGACAGCTCGTCGCCATCGGGCTGATCGAGGGCCGGGTCAGCTGTCAAGCGCTGGGCTGCGCGATGGCGAAGGTAGAGCAGCTCGCTACCTACCAACGGTCCTGGATCCTCGAGCATGGCGTCCCGGTCGAAGCGCGAGAGCGGAGCGCCGACCTCGGCCACTCCTCCACCGAGAAGCGGGACCACGAACCTGGCAATGAAACCACCAGTGGTGTTGAAGGGAGGCTTATTCACGGGCTTGTGGATGACTAGGGCTCGTCCGTTCACGAGGAGACCGTCATTCGGCCTGGCTTCGAAAGCCCCACAGCGCAAACCGACCCCAGCGCTGATTGACGAGGGAAGCCGGTCCGAGGGCCGGTAAGACCGGTTCCACCACGAGCGGTTCGCTCGTCTCCAGCCGACCGATGGCCGCAGCATCCAAGGCCAACATTGCAGATGATGGCACATGCACGGGAGGCCCATCCGGCGAGAGAAACACTGCTTGGTCCTCCCCTTCGAGACCCAACAGCTCTCGAACGAGCTGCGGGCGAACCCGGGGCCACAGCTCGTAACCATCGGGAACGAGCACACCGGGAGCCACTTCGACGAGCCGATGACCGAGGGGCACGAGCGCTCCGACCGAGATGCCTCGAGCATCCCCTCGAGTCACGCGACTCCCGAGCACCAAGAGACCTTCGCTGAGTGCGATCAATCGTGCCGCCGCAAGCGCACTAGGTGGCACGAGGTAGATGATCCGACGCAGAAGCTCGAGGTCCTTCCACTCCACGAGCACTCCTCGTGGCTCCCGCGCCTGAGCCGAGAGACGAAGGCGGAGGTCGACCCGGAGACGACCGCTCTGAAGCACTGCCATCGGCTCAGGTTCGATGTCGCGCATCTTGACCTCGGCAGCGACCAAGTACCGGCCGTCGACAAACCGAGGTGCACCATCGAGCCGCTCGACTCGCCCCACCTTGCCGCGAAACAGGTACATCTCGTCTCCGGGAAGGCACGAACTCGCGGAGGCGAGGTTGATCGGGTGCTGAAAACCAATCTCGACCGCAACACGTGGCGAAAGCGGCGCGAGCAACTCGACGCCCGGAATGGGCGCCAGCACATCGACCACCCGAGCCGAGGGCTGTCGCAGCCGAAGCAACAGGCTCGGTCGACGCTCGTCATGCATCGAGACACGGACCCCCGCCATGGGCACCTCCTTGCGCCAGAGGTACCCCAACACACGATCCGCCACCCCAGGGGCCACCAGCACCAGCGCCAGGTCCCGTAGACCACACATCTCTGGGTCCATCGAAATGCCCTGCAGCGGCAGCGGAACCCTGCGAAGCGCGAGCCGCTGAATCAGCTCTACGGGGTTCAGCCGCTCCACCGTTCGGTACCGAGAGACGAAGTCGTGGTCGACCACGAGCACCTCGTCGGCCGAGAGACCCGTACTACGACCTTCGCCGGTGTCGCTTTCCGCGAGAATAGTCGGCAACGGAGCCGCCAAGTCATATCCGAAAGGTGCATTGCCGTCCCGCCCCCGGACGAACACCGACCCCGCCCCCGCGTAAACCTGACTGCGGGTCGCGTTCGCCAACCGTCCCAGTCGATCCAACGCGTAACCGTCAATGGCCTCACATCGGGCCAGCAAAGCCACGCCCCCCCCATCGCGCCGTGCCCGCTCCAGCGTCATGCTCGGCAACAAATCGTCGAGGCTCGCTTCACTGCTGTAGGCCCCGAGAAATGCCACGAGTCGATCGAGCGACTCGAACACGACCAGCGCCTCCCGGCCCACGGCGATCCCGCGAGCATCAGGCACGAGCCCCTGCATTCGAAATCGGGTTTGGCCAGCCGCCACCGGCTCCAGCAGTGCCCGCGCCATGACAGGAGGATAGGAGCGGACCCGGAGAAAAAACAGCCACTCCTCCCCGAGCCTCGTGAGATGAATCAGCGGCACTCGCGGGCAACTCCTACCGCGGCACTTGACAAGCGACGCTCACGCTCGTCGTTGATGGACAACCAACGGCCTGTGACTCGCGGCGGCAGCGGCCCTCCATGAGTGCTCAGCGCCTGGCCTCCAGCGCCCGACGACCCGACTCGAACGCGCAAGCTGAGCCCGAACGTCGGCGCCTACGTCGCTACGAACATACCTATGAGGTAATAGAAGACGTCGCCACATTGAACCGAACGCGCATCAGAAAGGTTCCGAGCGGGAACTCGACGTCCCGGTCGCCGTTGCAAAATGCATCCCTAGCATGAACATAAGCGATCAACCACAGCTTCCATTCGGCCATCGCCGCAGCAAACACCGCCGCATTGTGAGCGGCAAACCGAGGCCGCGTTCGCCCCTTAACCTCTGTAGTCCTTGGGCTCGAATTCCAGTGTTGCCTGCGGATTTTCTGCATACCCACCACACGCTGCTTCGCCTCCTCACGCTGCCTCGCTAAGTCCAACTCAGACCCGCGAACCCGTGCTCGGATCAATGCTTCGAGCTCGGACTCGGTCAACTGCTCGAACATCCGCGGTCGAGTCAATCGCAATTCTTCGACCTGATTACCCTTCTTCAAGAACTCCGGTCGTTCAACCAGCCTCGCATCCCCAAACGAGAGCCCGAGACTATGCGATCCTTGCCACTCGTCCACTGTACGAACGAGCCCCGCCTTGACCGGATTCACCAGCGAATAGACAATTTCATTCAACACCACGTCCTCGGCCAGCAATTCCACGGCACTATAGGAGCCAGGTGACCAGAAACTCTCCCTTCGGCCATAGCACCGATTCAGCATTCGCGCGACCAGAGAATTGAACTGCTTCATGAACACCGGCAGCGCCCCATGAGGGTCCGTCACGACCATGTGATAGTGATTCGACATGCACATCCAGGCATGCAGTTCGACGCCCGTAGTTGCAGCGGCTCGAGCCAGTGCATACTCGAACACCTGCGTGACCGTGGCGCTGGGGAGCAGAAAGAATCGGCGCTCGGAGCACCGACGCGTCAACAACCATGTGGTGTCGTTCAGGATGCGACGTGGAGCAGTCATGCCCCCCGTGTCGGCCTTCGGTGGGCGGCCTTGCACGCTCCCGCGAGGATGATGTCGATTTTTTTCTCGACCAGAAATCGGCGAGATCTCGAACACTCATTCTGGACTCAGCTTACTGCGGGACCAGCGCCGCCTATCGGTAGCCGAGAGACAGCCAAGCAACCGGAGCGGCAGCTGAGAAACCGAGCGCGCCACGCACACATTCCAGCGGTTATCCTCCCTCTGGGTGGCCCGCTCCTCAAAAACCCCAGACATCACTCGGACCTCGCGCGGACCTCTTCGAGCAGCGCTCGCTCTGGAGGAGGCAGGTGATCTGCAAGAGGCTGCCCGGTTGTTCGAGTATGCGGGCGAGCACGCGCAAGCCGCGAGCCTGCGTCTGGAGCACGCGGACACCCTCCGGGATGAGCAGCAGCGTCTCTCGGTTCTTCGAGAAGGCGCCGCCCGAAACCCCCCGAACACCGAACAAGGCCGCGCTCTCCATCGTGCGCTCGGGGAAGCCCTCCTTCGAGTTGCCGAAGGTGTCGAGCCAAGCGCGCGGAAACGAGCTTTG
>CBFGLP010000534.1:0-8522 GCA_965649595.1 uncultured Myxococcales bacterium
CGTCCTCGGCGGCGACGACGAGCGTCGACACCGTGATCGACTCGATCCGCGACCGCGGGCTCGACGGCTTCCCCGAGGACTACTTCTCGATGCCCGATTGGTACATCGGCACGTGGGGCAACCCGATCAACGCGACCACGTTCGACTCGTTCGGCAACCTCGACGCGAGCCCGCCGGTCGACGGGTTCCCGTTCGGGCGCATCTACTACGGGCTCGAGGGCAACGAGGGGCTCGACAGCGTGCTGGCCGAGTTCCTCGCCAGCCAGCGGCTGCAAGAGCCCTTCCCGGTCGACACCGCCTGGCTCTGCGTCGGCCACGTCGACGAGTTCAGCAGCTTCATCCCCGATCCGAGCGCGCCGAGGGGCTTTCGCATGCTGCTCTCGGACACGACCAGCGCTTACGAGCTGCTCGACGGCCTCGATCCGAGCTGGCCGATCTCCCGCTACGGCTCGGCCTATGGCTACTCGACCGCGGGCGAGCTGGCCGGCGACGCGGGCCTGCGCGCGCTCAACCAAGACATCCAGGCCAACGAGCTCGACCCGCTGCGGGCGAGGTTCGTCGCCGAGCTCGGGCTGAGCGACGAGGAGATCATCGCGATCCCGACCGTGTTCGAGGAGCTACAGGGCTGCGGGCCCTACATGGTCGCGCTGACGCCCGGAACCGTGAACCTGATCGTCGCCAACATCGAAGGCAAGGGCGTCAAGCTGCTGGTCCCCGATCCCTTCTTCCGCGACGACAACGAGGGTCCCGAGGTCGACCCGATCGCGCAGGACTTCGAGGCGCGGATGCCCGAAGGCGTCGAGGTCGTGTGGATCGACGACTGGTACAGCTATCACCTGCTCGACGGCGAGGTGCACTGCGGCACCAACGTGACCCGCACGCCGCTGGCCGACGTGTGGACCGAGGGAGCCGATCTGCTCGGGCTCGGGGGAGGCAACTGACATGCGCAAGCACCAACGATTGATCGCGATCACCTTGCTGCTGGGCGCGGGTCCGCTCGCCTGCGACCGCGAGGCCACGCCCGAGGACGAGCTGCGGAGTCAGGCGCCCGCGGGCGTGGTCCATGCGCCGGCCGAGCTCTCGCCTGCAGCGACCACGCCTGCCGAGCCCGTCGCCAAGGTACTGCTCACCCCGGCCAGTGATCCGGCGCCGCCGAGCGCACAGTGGCGCTCGTGGGTTGCGAGCGAGGTCGGTCGGGCGCAGGCCGAAGCTCCCGAGTGGGCCGCCCACGTGCTGAGCGTGCAGCCCAAGCTGGCTCGCTCGGGCGTCCTGCGGCTGGTCGATCCGGCGCTCGAGCACCCCGCCGCGGCGCCGCTGCTGCTGCATCGGCTCGAGTCCGGCGAAGGCGCTCCCGAGCTGCGGGCCGCGATCGCTGGGGCGCTCGCCACGACCGGTCTCGACACGAGCACGATCGTGCTCGAGCTGCTCGGCAGCGAGCCCGAGCCGCTCGTGCGCGAGGGGCTCTTGTGGGCGCTTCGTCGGGGTCAGGGTCCGGCCGTGATCGCAGGGCTCGAGCTCGCGCTCGCCGACCCCGACCCGATCGTCCGTCGCAGCGCCGCGATGCATGCCTCTCGCTTCACCGCTGGGAGCACCGAGGGGACCGAGCTGGCTGATTCGCTGGCCACTTCGCTAATTGGCGCGCTCGATGACGTCGACGTCGACGTGCGGCTCACGGCTGCCCGCTCGCTCGGGGCGCTCGGGGTCGAAGCGGCCAAGCCAGCGCTCACCGGGATGCTCGGCGCGAGCGAGCCCAAGCTGCGGCTCGCGGCCCTTCAGGCGCTCGATCGGATCGATCCCAGCTACGCCGAGGGGCTCCAGCAGCTCGGCGCGCTTCAACAGGACAGCGATCCCAAGGTCGCCGCCGCGGCTGCCAAGATCGCCAGTCGCTGACGTGCTCGCACGAGCGAGCGCGGCGCCTGCCGTGGTCGGGTGACCCCGCTCGCTCGGAGAGCCTCGCACATGTGCCGAGGAGCGGCTCGAAGGCGCCTCCTCAGCACGCCGAGTCTGTGCAGGTTGGCGCGCCATCGGCTCTTCCGGGTGCGACCGAGCTGCTAAGATGGCGACGATGCCGACCGCCGGACTCGTGCTCGCCACCTTGCTCGCCCTGGCGCCGCCCGACGAAGCAGGTGATGCCGTAGTGATCACCTCGGAGCCCGCTCCCACGCAGCCGGCTCCCGCTCCGGTCGCCCCGCCCCCGGCGGTCGCACCAGCGCCGGCTCCCACCGTGTCCTCATGGGGACCGAGCGCGGACGCGTCCACGTCGGTCTCGGTGCAGGTGGTCGAGGTCGAAGTGGTCGAGCCTCCCCCGGCCCTGCCCGCGATCCCCCGTCGACCGAGCCCGGGCGCCGGTCTGTTCTTCGGTGGCACCGTGGCCTTCGCGATCGGCGTCGGCATCCAGATGCACGAGTTCGGATCCGCGGCCGACGTGTGCGGGGCGTGGTTGGAGCGCGGCTATGCCACGCCGGGTGACTGCTTCGACGTGCACGACAGCCCCGGCGACTACCTGCCGGTCGGCATGGCGTTCGGCTCATCGATCGTGATGACGGCGCTCGGCTCCGCGGCGCTCGGGCAATACGAGGCCTGGCAGACCATCTACGGCGACCAACGTCCACGCAATCGCACCCCACGGCTGGTCGGTGGCGCGATCATGTTGGGTCTGGGCATCGCCGCGTTCGCGGCCGAGGGCGCGCTGCTCTACGCCGACGACAAGAACCCATGTGTCTCCTACGAGTGCCACGTCAACCGACGCGCGCTCTGGTTGGGTGTGGCCGACATCGGTACGGTCAGCCTCGCGAGTGGCTTTGGCCTGCTCGCGCACGCAGGTCACTACCGCAAGCACCTCGCTCGCTACGAGCGGCTGCGCTGGGCGGTCGCGCCAGCGGTGACGCCTGGGAGCGTGGGAGCTACGGCCGCGCTGCGGTTTTAGGACCAATTCAGCCCCCGTGGGGCTGACGAAGGCAATTCTTCGCCCGCTCCGCCGGCCGCGTCAGTCGGCCTGCGAAGCATCCCTCTCGCAGGCCGGCTCGCCACACGTCGACGGACAACACCGCAGCGCGTCCGCCTGCCCGTCGAGCACCGCGAGCAGCTCGTCGAGCTGCGGTGGACGGCCGCCGAGCTTTCGATAAACGACGGTCCCGCTCTGCTCGACCACGACCACGGCGAAATCGAGCGGCGCGTCCCCGAGCCGCAGCGCCCTCACGAGCTCGCCCTCCGCGTCGGCGGACACCAGCGCGCGCAAGCCCAGCTCGCGCGCGAACGCAGCAGCCCGCTCGTACCCGAGCGGGCGCACGAGCACCAACGCGGCCCCGCGAGCGTCGAACTGCGCGAGCGAGCGATCGAGCGCCTGCACCCATTCGATCAACGCGACGTGCTCCGCGCCGCCGATCCACACGAGCACGACCGGTCCTGCCCCGAGCGCCTCGTCGAACGCGAACCATCCACCCTCGGCGAGCGGGAGACCGTCCTCGCCAGCGGAGCGGTGACTCGGACCGTCCTCACCAACGGAGCGGTGACTCGGACCGTCCTCGCCAGCGGAGCGGTGACTCGGACCGTCCAGCAACAGAGGCTCGCCCGGAGCGAGGGCCTTCCCGTGCTCCGCCGACGCGCCATAGGCGGGATCGAGCACGCCGATCCGGGGCTCGACCGGTGCCGCCTCGCTCGTCGCGTGGACTGGATCGCCGGCCTGCGGCGCGACACAGCCGAGCACCAGCGCGGCCGCTCCGATGATCCCGAGCCTCACCACGGCAGCTCGAGCTGTCCGCTCGCCTCGCTCTCGTCTGCGCCTTCGTCATCGAGCGAGAGCACCGGCGCGAGCTGGCGCATCAAGCTCGACTCGCGCGAGAAGAAGCCCTCGGTGTGAAAGCTGTCGGCCAGCCGCAGCAGCTCGTAGTCGAGGTGATGGCAGAGCTCGTGCAGCAGCGTGCGGAGGAAGGTTCGAAACGCGACGACCCGCGCCTTGGCGGCCGTCCGCATCCACACGGTGATCTGGCTCTGGCCCTCTCCGTCGCGCTCGTAGAGCCCGTGCAGCTCGCTGGTCGCGTCGCTCGGGCGCACGCTGAGCACCCGCACGCGATCGACCACGGGTACCTGGAGACGCGTGGAGATGCCACCGAGCAGACGACCAGCCACTCGGGCGGTCCCGCGAGGCTCGGCTCGAGCGAGGCGCAGCTCGAGCTCCGTCACCAAAGGAAGCAGCCCCGGGACATCGGGCAGCTCGATCCTGCGCACGGCGTCGCTGCTGCGGACGATCGCCCGCTGGCGCGGTGTGAGCCGCTGGTAGTAGGCGAAGGCCATGGCCGCGAGCGCGGCCGCATTGTAGTGTCCCCGGCGACCCCGTGCACCCCGAGCGCCCCTCCGATCCTCCGCTGCAAAGGGCCGTGCTCGACGCTCGTCCAGCCACTTGGGTCGAGGCCGGAGGCAACCCCGACGTGCCGAGGGCCGTCGTCATGATCCATGGCCTGCCCGGGTCGCACCGCGACTTTCGCTGGCTGGCGCCGCTGCTCGAGCCACACGTTCGGGTGATCCGCTTGGACATGCCGGGCTTCGGCGGGACCGCGCAGACCTCGGCCAAGCTCTCGCGCCTGGCCGAGCACGTCCTGCGCCGCTTGGATCAGCTCGAGCTCGAGCGCGTGGTGTTGCTCGGGCACTCGTTTGGCGGATCACAGGCGCTGCTCGCCGCTGCCCGCGACAGCTCACGCGTACGCGGGCTCGCGCTGCTCGCCTCGGTCGGGCTGCGTCCGCACCGGGGCCTGCGACCGCTGCGGAGCAAGTTGCCGTGGCTCGTGCGAGGGCTGCGGACGCCCGTGCTCGCGCCTGCGCTGGTGCGGCTCGCCCACGCCGCGATGCAGCGAGCCGGCTTTCCTCGCCGGACTCCGCTGAGCGAGGTGCAGCGCACGGTCGACGTAATCGGGAGCGTGCAATTCGGGCCGCTGCGCAACGCGGTCGCGGCGGTCCACGTGCCGACCTTCGTGGCTTGGGCCGACGACGATCCGCTGGTCGAGCCTGCGATCGCCGAGGAGCTCGGCGAGGTGCTGACCGAGGGGCCGCGGCTGCGCTTCGATTCGGGCGGGCACAACATCCAAAAGACCCGGGCATGCGAGGTCGGGCAGGTGCTCGCGCCCTGGGTGGCGTCGGTGCTCGGCGACGCGTGAGTGCCTGGCCGACCTCTCGGCCGCCCCAGGTGGCCGGGGGTTCGGCCGGTGGCCGGGGGCTCGGACGAATTTAATTCGGCGAAACTCGCTATCTGCGTGGAATCCTTACAGATTCGCTTTGGGCGCGGCGCGTGCTCATGAGCCCCGCCATGCCGAGCACACTGCATCAGTGCGGTTTGTTGCCCTTCGAGGACGACCCGGCTTTGGCCTTCGATCTCATCCGGCAGGTCTTCGGGGTCCCGATGCCGCTGGGCCTCGAGATCACGGATCGTCATGCCGCGCTGAGCTTCGGTGTGCCTGCGGCGGAGAAGCTCGGTGAGGTGATCGCCGACCTGATCCTGTGCGGAGCCCACCCAGCAAATCCGCGGGTCAAAGCCTCGGTTATCGTCGAGGCCCAGCGCGCTCGCGAGCGAGAAAAGCTCATAAAGTTTCTGCTCTACCTCGCCCTGACCTCCAAGCGTTTTCGGCGACCGGCATGGCTGCTGGTCGTCGCCCTGGGAATCGGCGTGACGACATGGCTCCGCAACCTTCCGCGCGAATACGGTGGGTTGCAATTCCAGCCGCTGATACTCGAGCGGCGCACGATGCCGCGGGTCGTCACCGAGCGTGCTGCCGTCGAGCGACCGGCACGGGCGCTGCTCTCGGCACTGATCCATGCGCCTTGGGGCGACATGGAAGTAGCTCGCGCCGCGATGCGAGCCATTCGTCGACTGGACGACGAGACTCGCTTGACCTACACCCGTGCCGTCATCTCGGCGGTACCATCCGAGCACGATCCGACGCTGCAGAAGATACTGAAGGAGACGCTGACCATGTCTGACCGCTACAAGCTGGGAGAGGTCGAGCTAAAGAGTGTTACCTACCACAAGGGGCTGAAGAAGGGCCGACGCGAGGGCAAGAAGGAGGGCAAGATCGAGGGCAAGATCGAGGGCCTGATCGAGCAAGTCCTGCTGACCTGCGAGCTTCGCAACCTGCCGCTCGACGCCGAGACGGCGGCGATCATCCGTTCGTGCAAGTCGATCGAGACGCTCGAGCAATGGCGCGAGCGAGCCAAGCGGGTCAAGCGGTCGTCCTCGATCATCCAGTGAGCGGCGACATCGGGGAGCTTGCGCATTGCTTCGAGCGTCGCGACCTTTGCCTGCGATGCCCCGCCCCCGCTCGCTCGCGCTCTCGCTCAGCCTGCTGTTGATGGCGTGCCCACGTCCTTCTGATCCGACAGCACCTACTGTCGACTGCCCACCGACCTCGTCGGAGCCCAGCCCGGTCCATCCCACGCTCGTCGCCTCTGCCAGCGAAGAGCCGCCCCCTGCCGCGAGCGCGCGTGAGGTCGAGGCCCTCACCATCGAGGCCGATGATGGCCACCCGCTTCGCCTGTGGACCCTCGCGCCTGGGCAGTCGAGCGCCTCGGTCGGCAGCATCTTGCTGCTCCACGGTCGCACATGGAGCAGCCTGCCGGACTTCGATCTCCGCGTCGGGGACGGGGCCGAGGCCGACCCCTCGCTCTCGCTCATGCACCTGCTCGCCGAACGTGGCTACGTCACCTATGCGCTCGATCTGCGTGGCTACGGACAGACCGAGCGCGACACGAGCGGCTGGATCGAGCCCGATCGGGCGGCAGCCGATCTCGCCTCGGCGCTGCGCTTCATCGCCGAGCGCGATCGCACCACGCCCGACGTGCTCGGCTGGTCCTACGGAGCCCTGGTCGCCCAGCTCGCGATCCAGCGCGAACGCAAGCTCGCCCGCGCGCTGATCCTCTACGGCTACCCACGCGATCCCGACGCCCGCACGCCCAAGGCGACCACCCGCGGCGAGCCGCCGCGCAGCCCCAACACCGAGAGCGCAGCCCGTAGCGACTTCACCGGGACCGGGACGATCAGCGCCGAGGCGGTCCAGGCCTACGTCGACGCCGCCTTGGCAGCGGATCCGATCCGCGTCGATTGGCGCTCGACCCATCAGTTCGACGCGCTCGATCCGTCCGCGGTCGGGGTACCGACCTTGGTGATTCACGGCGTGAACGACTCGATCGCCGAGCCCCTGTGGCAGGCCAAGCTCTTCACCCGGCTCGAGGTCACCGACAAGCAATGGGTGGTGGTCCCCAAGGCCCGCCACGCCGCCCACCTCGAGCAACCCGAACGCTTCGTGACCGCGCTGCTCGCCTTCCTCGCACCCCAAGCCAAGCCAGCGGCGAACGACCACGCGGACTGACCAGAGTCCGCAACGTCTGCGCGCCTCCCTGCGCTCGCAGCGAGCCACGGCGCCTGCTCGCGCTAATCCGAGCCATCTGCGCAAAATCGCCGCCGCACGAGGCCGCTTTTTGGCCAAGATTCGCGCAAGCGCTTCGCGTACATGTGAGCGACTCAGCAAGCCCTGCCGAGTCAGGTCGAATTGACGAGATCACGAATCGATTGCGGGGTGCGACGCGACCACGTGCATGGCTTGCCGCACACGCAGGGCTTTCGCGGCTGATCAAAACGGGTAAGGAACGGGACACGGATGGCCGGCTGCGGCCCATGTTCGGAACCGCTCCCGCCAATCCGCGAGATCACCGTGACCGTCCTCTACTTCTTGATTCCGCTCGCCGGCCTGCTCGTGGCCGGGGCCGTGCTCGCGTTCTTCGCAGCGGCCCGCGACGGGCAATTCGACGATCTCGATACCCCGGCGCTGCGCGTGCTCTTCGACGACGCAGCTCCGGCCGTGAAACGCACGACTTCGACGCCCGAGGAGAAACTCTCGTGACCAGCGAATCACCTCAAACCGAAACGATCCGCTACGACGACGCGATCGTGCGCAAATTCGCGTACGCGACCATCGTCTGGGGCGTGGTCGGCATGCTCGCGGGCCTCTTGCTGGCCCTCCAGCTGTCCGATCACCGCTTCAACGTGCTCCCCGAATTGTCGTTTGGGCGGCTGCGGCCGCTCCACACCAATGCGGTGATCTTCGCATTCGTCGGCAACGGCATGTTCGCCGGCATCTATTACTCGACCCAGCGGCTGCTCAAGACCCGGATGGCCAGCGACATCCTGTCGAAGATCAACTTCTGGGGCTGGCAGGCGATCATCGCCGCGGCCGCGATCACGCTCCCGCTCGGCATCACCAGCAGCAAGGAGTACGCCGAGCTCGAGTGGCCGATCGATGTTGCGATCGCGCTCGTCTGGGTCGTGTTCGGGCTCAACTTCTTCCTGACGCTCAAGCAGCGGCGGGAGAAGCACCTCTACGTGGCGATCTGGTTCTACATTGCCTCGATCCTGGCGGTCGCGGTGCTGCACATCGTCAATTCGATGGCGATCCCGGTCAGCCTGACCAAGAGCTACTCGACCTACGCGGGGGTCCAAGACGCGCTGGTCCAGTGGTGGTACGGGCACAACGCGGTCG
>CBFGLP010000535.1:0-12846 GCA_965649595.1 uncultured Myxococcales bacterium
CTCGCGTGTGCCGATCTCGACCTCGATGCCGTTGGCCGAGAGCCGCTCGCTCGCGACCGCGGGCGCGAGCCGGCGCAGGACCGCGCGCAGCCGAGCGAGCAGCTCGCGCGAGGAGAAGGGCTTGGCGATGTAGTCGTCGGCGCCGAGCTCGAGGCCGACGACGCGATCGGTCTCGTCACCGCGGGCGGTCAGCATCAAGACCGGGATCGCGCTGCGCTCGCGGATCCTTCGCAGGACCTCGAGCCCGTCCATGCCGGGCATCATGACGTCGAGCAGCACCACATCGAAGCCGCCGGACGCGAGCGCGGCGAGGCCCCGCGGACCATCGGCGGCGTGCGTGAGGACGACGTCGCTCGCGGCGAGGTAGCCGGTGAGCAGCTCGTGGAGGCGAGCGTCGTCGTCGATCAGCAAGACGCGGATGGCCATGGTCGGCTGGGGTCGAGGGTAAGCCGAGCGCGGCCGGTCGGGCGACGCCGATCCGGCCGCGTTCGTTGGCCGTCAGATCCGGTAGCCGAAGCCGAACCGGCGGCCGATCAAGCGGGCCAGACGCTCGCGCTGCTCGGGGCTCAGCGCGTCGTGGACCTTGGCCAACGCACCGACCAGCGTGCGACGCAGGGACTCGAGCCGCTCGTCATGGCGAGCGAAGAGCAGGCCGAGCAGCTCCTCGTCGAAGCGCTCACCGGCGAGCGCCTTGGCCACGTCGTCGCGGGTCGAGCGGCCCTCTTCACGGAGGCTGTGCAGCTCGTCGTGGACCGAGCGGAACGCGTCGCGGATCACCTGCGCCTGCTCGCGCGTCGCGTCGAGCCGCCAGGCGAGCATACCGGCCCAGCGATCGACGGCGTCGGGTCCCCATCCGCCAAACCGAGCGCGGCCCCATCCGCGTCCGCGCTCGTGGGGATCGTGATCGCCGAAGGGGCCCTCGTCGTGCGGGTCGTTCCAGCCGCGAGCGTCGCCGTAGCCGTGGCCCTTGCCCTGACAATCACCCTGCCAGCCGCCGTGGCGGCCTTGGTAGTGGCCGTAGTAGGCGTGACCGCAGCCGCGTCGATGGCCGTAGCGACGCCAGTGGGCGCGACGCAGGACGAAGGCGGTTCCGAGGACGGCGGCGGCTCCAATCATGATTCCGATCATTTCGTGGTGGTCTCCTTGGCGACCACCTTGCTGCGCGTTCGTGAAGGCCCAAGCGGTGGGAAGATTAAGAAGTGTGAAGAGAGCGACGCGAATGGCCCCGCGATTTGACACCCATCCTCACCCCCGCTCACCATCTCCACGCTCATGGCCACGACCCGCGAGGACCAGCGCAAGCAGACCCGTCGACGCATCTACGAGTGCGCGCTGGCGATCTTCCGCCGCGACGGTGTGGTCGCCTCGCGGACCGACGACATCGCCAAGGCGGCCGGGGTCAGCCGGGGGGCGTTCTACTTCCACTTCCCGACCAAGGAGCACGTGCTGCTCGAGCGGATGCGCGAGACCGAGGACGAGATCTGTGCGGCGATCGACCCGCTGCCCGACGACGTGGGCATCGATCGGGTGCTCTCGATCTTGAACCAAGAGCTCGCGCGGATCTGGGAGCACGACTCGCAGCTCTTGCCCGACCTCGCCGGGGCGGCGCTTCGCTTCACGGCCGGGGCGATGTCCGATCAAGAGGCCACCCCGCTGCGCTCGACGCTAGCCGGGCGGTTTCGGATCGCGGCGGATCGCAAGGAGATCGTCGCTCGCCTGCCGCCGCAGATCCTCGGCGACTTCTACTTGGGCAACACGCTCGGGGGCTTGCTGGCGTGGTACGGCAACCCGATCCTGCCGCTGCGCAGCGTGCTGGATGCGGTGACCGAGCTGTTCTGGAACGGCGCGAAGGCGCCGGCTCGGCCGGGCTGACATGCCTGCGAACGAGCGGCGCTGGTCGGGGCGGGTGGTGTTGCTGCCCGGGCGGCTGCTGTTCCTCGGGCCCGGCGCGCGGGCGGATCGTCACGCCCACCATGCGGTGCAGATCGCCTTGGGGCTCGATGCGGACGTGCGGGTGTCGATGCGAGGATCGACGATCGAGGGTAGGGCGGTGGTGATCCCGGCGGACGTCGAGCACGAGCTCGATGCGCTCGGGGGGAGGGTGGCGTTCCTGTTCGTCGAGCCCGAGGGCCCGCGCGGGCGCGTGCTGCAAGCGGAGGCGCTGCGACGCGGTGCCGAGCTGGCCGAGCGGCTGTACGCGATCGATCCACCGCCTGCAGACGATGCCGACTCGGGGCAGGTGGTCGCGTGGATCGAGGCGCTGCTCGACTGCCTGACCCCCCGCTCGCGTCCGAGCGCCCCGCTGCATCCGGCGATCCAGACCGTGCTCGCGTCGCTGCGCGAGCGGGTCGCCGAAGGAGTCCCGCGCGTGACCGAGCTGGCCGCCGAGGTCGGCCTCTCGCCGACCCGCCTGACCCATGTGTTCAGCGAGCAGGTCGGGATCCCGCTGCGGGCGTACCTGCTGTGGCTGCGCCTCGAGCTCGCGGCGAGCGAGGTGCGGCGCGGCGCGAACCTGACCGAGGCCGCGCACGCGGCAGGCTTCTCCGACGCGGCCCACCTCAGCCGGACGTTCAAGGCGAGCTACGGGATCCCACCCTCGCAGGTGCTGCCGACCTTGGCCTTCACCGAGGTACCCGAGCCACGCTGACCGAAACGTTCAAGCCAGGCGCGGGGGAACCAACTATCTCGACGGCATGCAAGCCCACGTCGATTCGGATCTCCGCTACTGGG
Organism: uncultured Myxococcales bacterium; assembly: GCA_965649595.1. GTDB lineage: Bacteria > Myxococcota_A > Polyangia > Nannocystales > Nannocystaceae > Plesiocystis. The sequence continues at coordinate 2,731 of CBFGLP010000535.1, forward strand.
AGCGCCACGCCGCCAACTACGATCAATCGATGCGGGTGCTCGGCCGCCCGCTCCCGCGCATGCTCGAGCTGACCGTCGAGGCGGTCCGCGGCCGCGCCCGCGTGCTGGAGGTCGCGGCTGGTACGGGCATGGTCACGAGCGCGATGGCTCCGGTGGTCGACGAGCTGATCGCCACCGACTACGCCGAAGCGATGGTCGCTCGCCTGCGCGATCGCCTGAGCAGCGCTGGCCTCGGTCGGGTGCGCGTGCAGCAGGCCGACATCTACGCGCTGCCCTTCGAGCCGAGCAGCTTCGATGCGATCGTCGCTGCCAATGTGCTGCATCTCGTGCCCGATCTGTCGGGCGCCTTGCAGTCGCTGCGTCGGATGCTGCGTCCCGGCGGGCTGCTGGTCGCCCCGACCTTCGTGCACGACCAGACTCCGCTCGCGTGGCTAACCTCGCGCTTGCTCGCGCTCACGGGCTTTCCGGGGCATCGACGCTTCTCGGCTCGCAGCTTGCGAGATGCGCTCGTGGGCGAGGGTCTGACGATCCTCGCTGAAGAGACGCTGCCCGGCTTGCTCCCGATCGGCTGGATCGCGGGCCGCTTCGACGCCGCGATCGAGTAGCATCCTGGCGATGCAACAGTTCTGGGGCGGACTGCTCCTCGGGAGCGTGCTCGGTGCGGGCGGCTTGTTCGGCTACTGGCACTTCGTCATGCGTGGGCCCGAGGTGCCCTGTGATGGTCGTTGCGGCGAGGGGACCATCTGCGAGGGCGAATCCTGCGTGCTCGCGCCGGTCGAGGTGGTCGAACAACCGAGCGAGGATCCGAGCGACAAGCGCAAGGGCAAGCGTCGCAAGGGCAAGGGCGGATCGACCGAAGCGGGCGAAGGCGAGGTCGCTTCGAGCAGCGCTGCCTGGGTCGACGACAGCCACGTGCCCAAGTTCGACCCCAACGCCGACCAGGTGATCGGCATGAACGATGGCAGCGGACGGCTGAGCGACGCGGCCGTCAACAAGGAGATGCGCGAGCTCGACAGCGAGTTTCAGGCTTGCATTCGCAAGGCCGCCGAGGGTGTCGACGAGCTCGGCACCGGCAAGGTCTCGCTCGAGTTCGGCGTGTCGGGCAAGGGCAAGGTCACGGGCGTCAACGTGCGAGCACCGAGCAACCTGAAGGATGCTGGCATCGTGCCCTGCGTGCGCAAGGCGGTGTACGAGCACTCGTTCCCAGCCTTCGACGGGCCGACGATGACGGTCGAGTCGAGCTTCGAGGTGAAGTGATGCGACTCGCTGGAAAGGTCGTGCTGATCACCGGGGGTGCGGGGGGGATCGGGCGGGCGCTCGCGGCTGCGTTCGCTCGCCGGGGATGTGCGCTCGCGCTGGTCGACATCGATCTACAGGGCCTCGAGCAAGTCCAACGACCGCTCGTCGAGGCGGGCACGCGGGTGTCTATCCACACGGCCGACGTCTCGAACGTCAGCACGCTCGAGCGGGTCCGCGATGAAGTGCTCGCCGAGCACGGCCACCTCCACGTGCTCGTCAACAACGCGGGCGTGACGATCTACGGCCTGTTCGAGCACTACGCGCCCGCGGAGATCGAGCGGATCGTCGGCATCAACTTCTGGGGGGTGCTCAACGGCTGTCGGGTGTTTCTGCCGGTCCTGCGCAGCGAGCCGGAGGCGCACGTCGTCAACGTGTCGAGCATGGCGGGCGCGGTCGGGATGCCGCTGCAGAGCCTCTATTGCGCGACGAAGTTCGCCGTGCGTGGGTTCACGGAGTCGCTGCGGGCGGAGCTGAGCGACAGCGCGATCGGGGTCACCTGCGTGATGCCCGGGACGACGCGCTCGAACATCCTCGCGTCCGCGCGCTCGACTGACCCAGCGCTGACCAAGCAGCTCGGCGAGCTGCTGGCCCGTCGTGGGCCGTCGCCAGACAAGCTCGCGCGACGGATCGCGTGGGCGGTCCGCTGGAATTGGGCGGAGGTTCGTGCAGCGGCCGACAGCCATCTGCTCGACCTCGGCAAGCGGCTGAGCCCGGGGCTGATGCGCTGGATGATGCGGCTGGTGTTTCGCGCGGCGAAGTGGAAGAGCCGATCTTCGTCAGCCCCATAGGGCTTCTCGGCCCGTCCGAGTCAGCCCCCGGGGCTGAAATTGAAAAGGGCCGGAGGTGATCCCCCGGCCCTTTTAAAGTCCTCGTGAGAGAACGCGATCAGTAACGGCCACCGCCGCGACCACCACGGTCACGGCCACCGCCACCGCCACCACCGCGGCCACCGCGGTCACGGCCACCGCCGCCACCGCCACCGAAGCCGCCGCCGCCGCCACCACCACGGCCGCCGCGGCCACCACCGCCGCCGCCGCCGAAGTCACGGCCACCGCCGCCACCACCACCGCCACCGAAGTCATTGGAGCGCTGGCGCTCCTCCGCCTCGTTGACCCGGAGCGGACGGCCATCGAGCATGGCCCCATTCATGCCCTGAATTGCTTCGCGGGCGGCATCGTCGCTGTCCATCTCGACGAAGGCAAAGCCGCGCGAGCGGCCGGTCTCACGGTCGAGGATCAGTCGTACATCCGCGACCCCACCGAAGGCGGTGAAGGCATCACGGATGATGTCCTCGGTCGTGTTGAAGGCGAGGTTGCCTACATACAGGCGCTTGTTCATCTGCGTTCTCTCGTGCGCGGCCCGACACGGCTGTCCGTGTCTCGTCTCGTGCATCACCTTGTCCCGACGGGCCGCTCCCCGGGCCTTGGTTGCAGCGCAGTCGCTGCCTTGCAGTCGTTACCGGGGGAACTGGGCCGTGGAGCTTCGAGGTACGAAGGCCGTCGACCGAGGACCAGAAACGTCGCAATCGAAGCGTCTAGCCCAGCAACGCTAGAGTGTCAAGGGCAGCGGCTGTCATGACTGCCCGAGGCGCGAGTCTAGCCATGCTCGGAGCGCGCCTGGACGCGAAGCCTCACGGCAGATCGCGTCGCTGTGTCTGGAAGAACAACTCGGTCGATTCCCCCATGGCGAGAAGGTCGAGAAGGTCGAGGGGACCGAAGATCACTACTCATGGCGCAGCAGACCATCGATCAACACGCTGGCCAGCTCGGCCTCGCGTAGGGCCCCGAGCGAGCGCAGGCGCCCCTCGGCGAGCCGAGCGTGATCGAGGGCGCCGCGGGGATCGTGCGGACGCAGCACCTCGGCCTGGGCCAGCAAGCACAAGCCGACGTGGCGGGAGGCCATCAGGCCTTCGGCGCGCTCGCTGAGCCGCTCGAGCGCGACGTAGTCGTCACCCGCGTTCGGGCGCGAGCCGGTCCGAATCGCGAGGCGCAGCCGGGTCAGCTCGACGTCCAGCTCGCGGTAGGGGTTGCCCAGCTCCTCGGCAGCGGCGCGGGCCTGCTCGAGCACGACCGAGCGCTCGTTGGCTGGTGTGGCCTCGGCGAGCACGAGCAGCGCACCGACCAGCACGGCGCCGAGGCTGTGCAGCTCGGCCTCGGCGACAGCCTCTTCCGAGTAGCGGCGCGCGACCTCGAGGTCGCCACGGATCAACGCGACCGCGGCGATCAGCTCGCTGGCCTCGGCTAGCTCGGCGACGGCGGAGCAGGTGCGCGCGACCTCGTGAGCTTGCCGGGCTTCGACGTCGGCGAAGGTCAGCGCCCCCGCGAGCAGGCGATGGCGGGCGATCTCGATGTGGACCAGCGCGAACAAGCGAGGATCATCGACCTCGTCGGCGAGATCGCGAGCCTCGTCGAGCGACTCGGCGGCCTCGCGGATCAACCCGAGATCCCGCAGCACCCGCGAGCGGACCGCGTGCGTGTGCGCGAGGCCCCAGCGATCACCGAGCGCGCGCTTGTCGGTCGCCGCCCGCTCCAGCTCACGCAGCGCTCGATGAACGAAGCCGGCCAGCGCACACGCCTCACCGAGGCTGAAGCGGGCGATCGACAGGGTCCAGCGATCGTTGCTCGACAAGAGCGCGAGGCTGCGCTCGTAGGCCGCGACAGCCTGCTCGGGCCGGCCGCGGGCCATCAGCCAATTACCGCGAGTGCGGGCCAGCTCCGACGCGACCCGCTGGTGCGCGGGGTTGCGGCCGTCATCCGGGAAGCTGGCCAGCTCGGCGCTGCCGGCCTCGAGCTCAGCCGCGGCCCGGTCGAGCTCGCCAGCTACGCAGTGGCAGTAGGCCGCGAGCGCCCACAGGCCGACTCGCTCGAGCGAGTGCTCGCCGTCGAGCAGCTCGAGCCCTTCGCGGCAGTAGGCGAGCGCCGAGTCGTAGAGCCCGAGCTTGCTGGCCACGCGCGCGAGCTTCTGCAGCTGCCGAGCCTCCTCGTCGTGCTGACCTTCGGCAGCTGCGCGACGCCGGGCCGACTCGTAGGCTGCCCGCGCGGCCGTGTACTCGCCGTGCATCAAGAGCAGATCGCCGACCGCCATCGACTGCGAGCTGGTCGCCGGGCGCAGCGAGGCGACCTGCGCCCGGACCCGCCGTTCGCGGTCCGAGCCGCCGCCACGCCGATCGCGGGAGCGAAGCCCGAGCAAGCGATCGGCGAGGTCGTTGCGGCCGAGCGCGCGAGCCAGCTCGGCCCCCCGCTCGCCGAAGCGATGCAGGCGAGGGTCGTCGCCTCGCTCGAGCCCCGCGTCGAGCTCGCTCGCGAGCATCTGCAGCCCGGTGACGACCGCCTGCTGCTCTCCACGGAGCGTGTCGAGCTCGGCTGCGAGCAGGCGCAGCTCGGCCCGCTCGGCCAGCGGGAGCGCGTCGCCAGCCTCGAGCATGGTCGCGAGCGACGGGCGAGCGAGCTGCGGCTGCAGCTCGTCGAGCGCCTGCTGGGCCAGCGCGAGCACCAGCGGCCGCGCCTCGACCAGCGCCTCGGCTTCGAGCAGGTGGGCGAGCAGGATCGCGTCGCTGCTGCGGTGATCTACCGGCGTGCCGTCGTGGTTCCGCTGCTGGCGACGGAGTCGGTCGGCGCAGTGGTGATGCAGCTTGCGGCGGGCGCTGACCGGGACGTCGGCGTGTACGACCCGGCGGAGCAGCTCGCTGGCGAACACGAGGCGAGTGCGACCGCGGATGCGTCGCTCGGTCAACAGCGCCAGCTCGAGCGCCTGCTCGACCTCGGCCTCGAGCTCGTGGCGCTCGCCGCCGTGCAGCTCGGCGAGCTCGTCGAACTCGAACCCGTGATCGCCGACCGCCAGCACGGCGGCGGTCCGCAGCAGCGAGCGCAGCGACTCGGGTAGGCTGCGAAGCTCGTTGATGATCGCCAGCCGGAGGTTGCGGGGCACCGGCCAGACCGCGGCGTCGAGCCGCCACACGCGATCGCGCTGGACCAGCACGCCGGCCTCGACCGCGGCCCGGACCAGCTCGCGAGCGTAGAGCGGGTGCCCACCACCTTCTCGGTAGAGCCGCTCGGCCAAGCCCGGCTCCGGCTCACCGCCACCGAGCAGCTGCACGATCAGCTCGTCGTGGACGTGGACGGGCAGGCGACCGAGCTCGAGCGCGAGCACGCGCGGGTGCTCGGCCAAGCGCAGGTGCAGGCGTCGCAGCGGATGATCGGGCACCAGCGTGGGTTGCTCGTGCGCGACGACCAGCAGCAGCGGCGCCTTGGCCAGGCGCCGGAACAGCAGCTCGACCAGCTCGAGCGCGGCCGGGGCTAGCTCGAGATCGTCGAGCGCCAAGATCAATAGGCCGCGCGCGCGCGCAATCGCGGCGAAGCAGCGGACCATCAGCTCGTCGAGGCGACCTTGCGGATCGCGGACGCTCGCGGACGGCTGGATTTGGCCTCCGAGCACGTCCGCGAGCTCGGGCACGAGCGCGAGCAGATCGGCGGCCACTTCGCCGAGCGCCGGGGGCAGGCCCGGAACCGCCGCGAGCACGCTCGGCCAAGCGCCCTCGTCAGTCGCCACCTGCTCGGGGGTGGCCACCGCTCGAGCGGCCTCACGGAACAGCTCGATGAACGCCTCGCGCGGACCCCAAGCTCCGTTCGCTGGCGCGCCGACCCGCACGTACAAGGCTTCGCGGGCACGGCCGAGCTGCTCGACTTCGGTGAGCACGGTGGTCTTCCCGATCCCATGCTCACCGGCGACCAGCACCAGTTGCATCACGCCTGCCCGGGCAGCGGTCAGCCGCGCGTCGATCGAGCGCAGCACCTCGCCACGACCGATCGCGCCGCGCAGCACGGCCGTGCGGGCCTCGGGCGATCCGCCCGACCCGGCCTCGCCAGACATGCTCGACGCATCGAGCAGGACCCGCGCTGCTTGGGCGTCGGCGAACTCGGCCAGGCGAGCCGCGACCTCGAGCGCGCTCGCGGGGCGCTCGTCGGGGTGCTTGGCCAAGAGCTGCTGCAAGAGCACCTCGATCGCCTCGGGCAGATCAGGGCGCAAGAGGCCCGCGCGGATCGGGGTCGCCGAGATGATCGCGTTCAGCAGCTCGCTCTCGCGTTCGCGCTCGCTGCCGCCGAAGGGCGGTCGCCCAATCAGCGCCTCGTAGAGCAGCACACCCAAAGCGTGGAGATCCGTGCGGGCGTCGACCCGCTCGCCGCGAGCTTGCTCGGGCGCGAGGTAGCGGAGCGTGCCAACCACCCGCCCGAGCGTCTCGCCCTCGCGACCGACCAGCGCGAGCCCGAAGTCCATCAGCTTGATCAACGGACCGCTCGGATCGCTGACCAGCATCACGTTGTCGGGCTTGATGTCTCGGTGGATGATCCCTTGCGCGTGGCTGTGGGCGAGACCCAGAGCGATCTGTCGACCAACCTCGGCCGCCAGCGGCAGCTCGAGCGGTCCACTGGCCAGCAGCTCGCGCAGCGTTCGACCGCGCAGCAGCGGCATGACCAGGAAGAGCAGGTCGTCGTCACGCCCGAAATCGAACACCGGGACGATGTTGGGGTGGTCGAGGCCGGCGATCAGCTGAGCCTCGCGCCGCAGGCCTAGCTCCAGGCGATCGCGATCGGAGCGGTCGCTGATCAACTTGATGGCGACCTCGCGTCCGAGCACCTCGTCGCGAGCCGCGAACACCACACCCATGCCGCCGCGACCGAGTTCACGCTCGAGCACGTAGCGGTCGCACAGCCGTCGCCCGACTTCCACCTCGCCGCACAGTGTGAACGGTCGAGTCCTGGCGACAAGCGCTGTGGAGGAAACCCGGCCGCCTTCACTCGGTCGAGCGCTGGGCGGTCGTGCGGATATTGCTGAACGAAAGACCGTCGTGAGTCCGCGGCCCAGTCACGCGGCTGCGCGCGATCGACCCTGTGGAATTTTGCCCCGCCGAGGCGTGGCCCACACTGCGTGCTACGGGCCTGCGGTTGGCCGGCTCGGCTTCGGGGGGCCCATGCGACACTGCCCGCATGTCTGCGGACGAACCCCGCTGCGTCCATTACCAGTTCGCGCACGTAGCCTTGCGCTCGCTCGTGTTCGAGGAGCCGCGGCTCGCCGTGGCGCTCTGGGAGTTGGACGATCCGACCGAGCTGCTCGACGGCATCGCCGTTCAGGTCGTCCACGCCTGTCGGCGCAGCCGAGGGGAAGGCGGCAACCTCCGCGCCGACCAGCTGACCGTGCACAAGCACAAGCTCGGTCATCGGCCCTGTGTGATCATCGAGATGCCGGAGCCGATCGCGACGACCGAGGCGTACATGGTCGCGATCGTTCAGCTGCGCGAGAGCGAGGCGAGCGACGAGGACGAGGACGACGAAGGCGACGCCGAGCGTCGCTACTTCACGCTCGAGTTCAGCAGCCACCGCCCCGCACCGCACACTGTGCTCGCCGAGTGGACCGAGCAAGGTAGCCACATCAACATGGGTGGCGGCCCGGCGCCGACGGTCGAGGCGTTCGTGAGCGAGCTAGCCAAGCACCTGCTCGACTAGCGCCGCCGAGTCGAGCGCCTGGGCAGAGCCGAGCGTGGTCCAGGTCGGGCAGGCGATCGAACGACCTTCCTCGCACCTCTCGACACGACAATCCGGCTGGCCGCCGTGCACCCCCGTGAGCGCGGGGGCACGCTGGCCTCGTGCGTCGCGTTCGGATTCGCTCGTGCGGCATCGTGGTCGGGGCCCTAGGGCTCCTGAGCGGCTGCTTCGCGCGGATCGATCGCAACATCGCGGGCCTCGAGCCCTTCGCGCTCGTACATGGCTCGGTCACCGAGACTGCCGCCGATTCGCCGGTCGTGTTGGCGCTGTTCGAGCGTCGCGGTGACCGGCTCGAGCTCGCCGAAGTCGAGCAACTCGACGCGCCCTATCACTTCGCGCTCGCGACCGCGCTCGACTACGAGGCGCTGTTCGTCGCCTTCGAAGATCTCGATCGCAGCCGCAGCTGGCAGCCCGGCGAGCGGCTGGCGATCGCCGAGCACCGCGGGGGTCCGCTCGCGCTCGAGCTGCGCGATGATCTCGAGCCGCCGCCCGAGCTGGTCCGCCTGCGTCGCTCGCTCGCGCGCGAGGGCGGGTCGAGCCCCGAAGCCCGTGGTGGTGCGCGAGGCGTCGAGCGCTGGCCGGTGGAGATCGGAAAGCCGGTCACGCTCGACGATCCAATCTTCACCGTCGGACGCGGCGCCGAGGGCATGTGGCTCCCGCTCGAGCACCTCGAGCGCTGGGGCGTCGGCATCTACTCGATCGGTCCCTACGAGCCCAGCAAGCCGCCCGTGCTGCTGATCTACGGTGTGGCCGGAGAGCCGGCTCAGTGGCGAGATCTGATCGCCTCGCTGCGCGACGACCATCAGGTGCTGGTGTTCGACTGGCCGACCGGGCTCCCGCTCGAGCAGGCCGCGGTCGCGCTCGCCGAGCTCACCGCTGCGCTGCACCAGCGCTGGGGCTTCGATCGCATGCACGTCGTCACGCACAGCATGGGTGGTCTGGTCGCCCGCCGGGCCATGCAGCTCGCGTGGGCGGCCGAGCCCGGGCTGGGTTGGTTCGGCACCTTCGTCAGCGTGTCGACGCCCTGGAACGGGCACGAGATGATGGATGACGCGATCCGTGACTTCCCGGTCTCGGTGCCGTCCTGGCACGACATGCAGCGGGACAGCGAGTTCATCCGCATGCTCTTCGCCGGGCCGCTGCCGCCCGGGGTCGAGCACGTGCTCTTGTTCAGCTTTCGCGGCGGACGTCAGTTCGAGGGCAATAACAGCGACGGCGGGGTCTCGATCGCCAGTCAGCTGGATCCCCGGGCCCAACGCGAGGCCGTGCACGTGCAGGGCTTGGACCTCTCGCACATGCAGGTGCTCTCGCACGCCGAGGGGATCGCCGCGATCCGAGCCGCGCTCGGTCGCGGGGAGCCGGCGAGTCACCCCACGCTGCTCGAGCTCGAGCTCGAGAGCGTGGTCGGGCGCTGAGCTCCGTCGTCCTCGACCTCGTCTTCGTCTTCGTCTTCGTCGTCCGCGTCCCGATCGACGAGCAGCCCGTCCGGCCCGACCTTGCGTTGTCGAACCAGCTCCTCCTCGGCCCCGAGCCGCTCCTCCGGCGAGTGGATCACCCCCATCACCTTGCCGCCGCAGAGCGGGCAGACCTCGTCGGTGGGCTTCAGCGCGCGCCCGCACTTGGGCTCCGAGCAGCGGCGATCGGTGAACAGGCTGCCGATCGCGAGCCCCGCGACCGCGAGCCCGATCGCGCTCGGCATCACCAGGTGCATCGGTAGATCGAGCCCGAACTTGCCCTGGCTGAGCAGGCCGCCCAGCAGCAGGACCGGAAACCCGAGCAGCTTGGCCATGCGCAGCGCCCCGCTGCGCTCGACTCGAAACACCGGCTTGCCGCGGTTCATGCCGAGCACGCCGCGATCGAGGTCGCGCCGCTCCTCGGGCTCCTCGGCTTCGTCGGCTTCCGCGTCGTCTTCATCCGGGTCCGGGTCCTCGTCAGCGTCCGCCCTCGCGCGCGTCGGCTCGGACAGCGGCCCCGTCAAGCGAGCGAGCGAAGGTGCAGCTGGCCAGGTCTCCTGCGAGGGGATCCCGAGCCGCTCGCGCAGCGGCGTGCCGAGCCGATCAGCCTTGGCCAGCGCGGCCATGGCCTCGTCGAAGAACCCCGCCTGGTTCGGCTGCAGATGATCGAGCAGGCGTCGACGCGCCCGCTTGTCGAGCCCGCGCGCGTGGGCTTGCATGGCGAGCAGGAGGCTCATGTCCTGGACCGAGAGCGCGCCCAGCCGAAACTGCGCGCGAGTGGCCCGAAACCCGCCGGCCGACTTGGCGTAGAAGCGCTGGCTCGC
>CBFGLP010000536.1:0-5943 GCA_965649595.1 uncultured Myxococcales bacterium
GGGCGGGGGGTGAACCCTCCTCAAGTTGAGTCGACGACTAAACGGTGACGCCACTTGTCACGATCACGAAATGCCCGATGTTGTGGAGCATATGGAGCACCACAGGCGCAGCTAGCGAGCGGGTCCGCATGAACACCAGACCATACGCGACGCCGCCAATCCCTGGGTAGAGGGATGCCCCATAACCATAGAGCCACGTATGCGCTGCCTGAAAGAGCACAGCTTGTGCGACGAGTGCTCGCTCCTTCGCCATGTAGCCCTCCAGCGCCCGCTGGATGAGCACACGAAAGAGAAGCTCTTCCGCCGTCACGCCCGCCGCTGTCCGGAGCAAGAACCAGCCCCAATCGAACCCGTTCGCGGTTGCGTACATGCCGTAAACGTCGGTTGACCACTCGTGCAGTTTGCTCGTGCTCATCCGCGATGCGACACCAAGGAGATACAGCAACTCGGCCGCGATGATCGCCGGCCCACCGATGCCGATTGATCGCCACGTGCACGGCCGAGGGGTGACTCCGCTGTGGGTGTCCCACACCGCGAGCGCCAACCACGCTGAAAATGCGACCAGAAGGAGCCTCAGGCTCATTGCGAGCGTCGACGACGCGATGGTCCGATCTCCGTCGCCGCCGAGACGTCGCAGGAGTTCCAGAAGGCTCCCGCTGTCGAGCCACAGATCCAGCGTGACGAAGGCGGCGCTGGCTACGAGCGCGATGAAGAGATGCCGGCTCCTCGAGAACGAGTCGCGCCCGTAGCTAGCGTCACTCACTCGGCGTCGCCTCCACCACCGGGCGGTGGCTCCTCCTCGTCGGGCCCATCCCCCGGGGCTCCGCCGCCGCCGTCTCCTTGACCTTGATCCCCGGGTACGTGGGTGGGGCCTCCATCACAGCCGGTGCCTTTGGAGTGAGCACACCCGCTGCTGCCACCGCCGAGGAAGATGGCGCCGATACAGAGCAGGATCAGAAGGCCCGGGCAAAACGCTTGCTCCGTATTGGCGTCGATGTCGGCCGGAATGTCCCCGACCACGGGTTCGCCCCCGAGCATACCCTCGTAGAAGATGACGTCGCCGTCCCGCCACAGCTCGAGGACGTTGCCCCGCGTGTCCTCGACGCGAGCGTCGCCATAGATGACGCCGCCGTCGATCCACAACTCATAGCTGATCTCGCGGCCAGCTTCGTCCACGAGCGAGCCGCTCTTCAGCACTCGCACGCTCTCCGACGAGGTGGCGTCGGCGATCGGCGTGGCGGCGCTGATGTTCGGCAGGGCGAGCGCCGTCTGACTGGCGAGCGCCAAACACCCTGCGGTGATGGTTGACGTGAGGATCTTGAACATGCGCGGAGGATGTTCGAGCGGAGTATCGCATCAATGGTACCCACGAGAGAACCTCTCGATCGATGCGACCAGCCATCAGTCCCGCTGACGACGGCTCGTCTTACTCCGGCTCCGTTCGCGCGGGTTGCCGGTGGACATGGATCTGTGCAGCGTAGCCCCGCTGATGTGGAGAACTCGAAGGGTCGACCATGCAAGTTCTCGTGGTGCTCGGACCGCCGGCCGCTACGTGCCTGATTGCGTTGCCGGCTCGCCCGGCGCCGGTTCTGCTCGAGTTCCTCCAGGCTCGGCGAATCGATGTCGTCCTCCGCCGCCCTCCGCCCGGTACATCGCCACGCGTTCGACGATGTACCGGGCCGCGATCTGGTGCTCCCGGCAGGGCGATGTCCCTGCACTACTCGTCGCGCTGAGCGTTGGCTAAGCCGCGCTCGACCGCGCTGAGCACTACGGTCCAGCCCAGCACCGCCAAGCCAGCGGCCCACCATGTCAGCGTGGACGCGGCAACGAAGATCCCTGTGCCAACCAGCCGAATGGCCTCCGGTAGAACCAGTGGCTAAACATGGTTAGATTGAGCTAGCCTCAATCTGGCCTCCCCCCATCCGGTCGCCCTGTTAGGCTCCTGACCGGCCGCACCACGGCCCTGACTGAATGATCCCGGATCAATACGAGACTGTCTAACCGTTACCTTTGCTATACAACGATTGGTTATGACGCAGAGAACCAATGCAACACGCGCTACATACCAAATGACATCCGCCTGCCCCAGATGACATCCGGTCAGGCCACCTAAATTCACTTGACACAAAGACTCGACACGTGCTAGCCCTGTATAGATGACCCGAGAAGGCTACTGCCCCAACTGCCGCCAGACCTCATCAGAATACGGGTTAACCGTTCGCCAATTCTCATGCTGGAAATGCAAAACCAAATACTGTGACAAATGCGGGCCACCATGCCCATCCTGCCGAAGCAACGAGCGTACCCACTATGAAGACTTCATGAAGCCGAAGCACGGCTAGAAGCTGCTCACACGCTATCCCACGGGCGTATCACGCTGTCTTGCAGTATTTTCAGGCCCATCGCCCCCGACCCAACAGCATTCAGTGCATACTGGCCAGACGCAGTTCTCAACACCCCCAATACTCGCAGCGGCGATATGGCTACCTTGGCATAATCCAGCAAGAGCACACCTGATGCGACGTGTATTTCTGACCGTCCTAGGAGCCTTAATCGGCTCAGCTTTTGGTCCCGCCGGAGCTGTCATGGGAGGAATCGCTGGCTTCATTCTTGGCGGCAAAAACAACCATAGCCAAAATACACAAAAGAGACTCAATACCGCATCAGTTCCATACCGAGAAGTCCCGATGAAATGCAAGACTTGTGGACACTGGAAGAATCGAGATCGAAACGGGGGGCGCGAGCCCCCGCTCGATTACATGTGGTGCATTCATCCGGCTCATGTCCGGCGTACAAATCCCGAGGACGCCTGTGGGGACTGGGAGCCCGTCGGCCGTACCTCGTGTTGATCACACATACCGAAGTCCGTCCGCCGGAGCGCATCTTGGCAGAGCGCCCGGCGGTCATCCGTTCTACGCGGTTCTCAACTCGACCGAAGGGCCTTCCAGCGTGCCGGCCTCAGCTCCGCCGCGTCGGCGAGCCGTATCTTCCCCGCCAGCCGCGGCAGCACGTCCGCCAGATATTCGATCGGATTCACGTCCGCCAGCGCGCAGCAGCCTAGGATCGTATAGGCAATCGCCGCCCGCTCGCCCCCAGCGTCCGATCCCGCAAAGAGATAGTTCTTTCGCGTCAGCGCCGTCCGGACGTGCAGTCGTTCGACGATTCCATTGTCGATCGGCACTCGACCGTCCTCGAGGAATCGACAGAGAGCCTGCTGATGATTCAGCAGGCTGCCCATCCGGGTTGTCGATGCGGCGCAGGTCGTCGGGTAGCTGGCGTCGCAGTGGCGGCTGACGTCGAGTCTTCGTCTCGCTCGGCGGCTTGCGTTCGGCGACCTTCGCTGCCGTCCTCAGCTCCTGGTCCACGCGCTCGCGGTCGGCATCGCCCGAGCTCGGCAGTTGCTCGAGCAAGAGCAGCAGTTGGGCCGTCGAGATCCTCTCGTTCTTGCGCCGCTTCGAGCCCAGCTCGGCGAGCCGTTGCTCGAGCTCGATGTTGCGTGCGAGCACCGAGCCTACCTCGGCCGCGACCCCATCGAACGAGCGGTGTAGGTTCACCGGCCGGGTCGCCACGTAGACCCGGACGGCACGCGGTAGCAGGATCAGGCGCACCCTCGACGAGCTTGCGCAGGAAGGTTGGTCTTGCCCCAAAAATTTGGACACCTGATTTTGTGCGGCCTGACTCGCGGAAATCTCCGAGTAGTAGGTCCGCTCGTACTCGACCGGCGAGCAATAGCCAATGGTCGAGTGCCTACGTTGGCCATTGTAGAAGACCTCGATCCACTCCGCAATAGACGTCATCGCAGCCTCGCGGGTGAGGAAGATCGTCCGGTAGATATGTTCGCGCTTCAGCGTGGCGAAGAATGCTTCCGCGACCGCGTTGTCCCAGCAGTTCCCCCGGCGGCTCATGCTGCACGTGATTCCGGCGCCCTCCAGCGCTTCACGGACGCGCGTGGCCTTGTACTGGGCGCCTTGGTCCGAGTGGAAGAGCAGACCCTCTTCGGACGGCTCTCGGCTGCCGAGCGCGACGCTCAGGGCATCGAGCACGAGCTCGGCCCGCATGTTGTCGGACATCGCCCAGCCGACCACGCGACGCGAGTACAGGTCGATCACGACCGCGAGGTACACCCAGCCGGCGACCGTGGACACGTAGGTGATGTCCGAGACCCAGACGCGATCCGGCTCATCGACGTCGAACTGGCGCTCGAGGATGTTGGCCGCGAGCTCGGCCGTCGGCTCCGAGTCCGCGTTGCGGAATTTCGGCTTCAGGTCGGCGCTGAGACCCATTTCCGCCATGCGTCGCGCGACCCGCTTGCGGTTGACCTCGAAGCCCTGGGCCCGGAGTTCCTCAGTCACGCGCGGGCTGCCGTAGGTACCGCGGCTCTGCTCATGAATCTCGAGGATCTTCTGACTCAGCATCTCGTTCTCTCAGGCTCGCCTCGACGGCTCCCGACCGAGCCAGGCATAGTAGCCCGACCTCGACACGCCGAGGGCCTTGCACATCGCGCTGATTGGGAAAGTGGCCTTCTTCGCATCGATGAGCTCGTAGGCTTCCGCCACAACGAGCTCTCCTTGGCGAAGAAGGCCGCAGCTTTCCTAAGGAACTCTTGCTCTTGGCCATTGGTGACTCCTGATGAGGAAATCAGGAGCGGGACGGCGGATCGAGCACTTTCCTAACCGGGATCGCGGATGCGTCACCAACTTCAAGTCCGCAACTGTCCCTGGACCATGTTTTTTTTACGGGCTTGCGCACCAAGAAGCAGACGGCCTCTCTCCTGAACCGTCTAACTTACCCGCGATCGAGTTCCTTGTCCACAGGTGGGAGCCCGCCGGGCTCCACGATGGTTTTTTAAGAATTCGCGCTCCATCTGCAGCTCGCGGTTCTCCCGGCGCAGCCGCCGAAGCTCTTCCCGCTCGTCGCTGGTCAGCGCGCCTTCGTCACTGGCGCCGCGCTCGTCGATCTCCGCCTGCTTCACCCACGTCCTGAGCGAGTTCTCGGGCAGGTCGAGATCTCGGGCCACCTGCGAGATGGGCTTGCTCGACTGCTGACAGATCTTGACGGCTTCCGCCTTCTGCTGCGGTGTGAACGTCCTGCGTTTCTTGCGTGGCACGGTGCTGGTCCTCCAGTTTCCCTCTTCTGGAGGTGTCCATCAAATCGGGGCAGGTCTACCACCCCTGCCGAGCTGGGCACGCGCATCTCGGTATTCATGCGCCGCCTCGTCGCTGGCGACTACATCCTGGTCGTCCTGAGCGCCCATTACCTGCGCTCGCACGCGTGCATGACCGAGCTGTTCGAAATCTATCGCGGCTGCGGGGACGAGCCCGACCGCTTCCTCTCGCGGGTGATCCCATCGTGCTGCCCAACGCTCAGATCTCCACGCTCGAGCAACGCCTCGAGCATGCGCTGCACTGGAAGGGCGAGCGCGACACACTCGAGACGATGGTCCAACAGCTCGGGGCGAGCAACCTCGGAGCCGAGGCCATGCGCCAGTACCAGCGCGTCCACGACTTCGCTCGCCACGTGGCCGAGATGCTCACGCTCGTGAACGATCGCCTGGTCCCCCGCGACTTCGAGCACATGCGCGATAATGGCTTTACCGAGCTGGTGTCGTTGATGACGATGAAGTGACCGGGCCCTGCCATCCTTCCGGCCGGCATCGAGGTGCTCATGGTGCTCGCCGAGGAGTTCGATGGAGTGGTCGACGCCCATCCACGCGAGAATGGATGGGCGCGGCCACTCCTTGCCTTGCTCGCGCGAGCGTGTTCGTTCACGCGAGCAACGTAGCACCACTCATGCGATCACCAGAAGCAGCGGTAGTAGCTGCCGTTCGAGCCGTAGGTGAACTGTTCGCAGTGGAAGTCGCCGTCGAGATTCTCGGACAGCTTGTCGGCAATCCAGCCAGCCTTGACGTTGGTCTTGGTCCAACGCATGTCACCCTCGTATTCG
>CBFGLP010000537.1:0-4932 GCA_965649595.1 uncultured Myxococcales bacterium
CGCGAGAACATGCCGCGCAGCGCGATCGAAGGGATCGGCAGGTGGTGGAAGCCCTCGTGCAGCGCGAGCTTGCCGTAGCCGGAGATGGTCCACATCCGGCTGTCGAACAGGTGCGTCGCGCCGGCGCCGATCTCGATGCCGGGCCACAAGCCCTTGCGACCCATGATCTGCAAGGTGGGCGCGATGTTGTCGGGACCGTTGGCGGTCTTCTGCCAGTAGTCGGCGTCACCGCTGAGGGTGTTGACGCTGACGTCGGCCGACACCGCGAAGCCCGAGAGGCCGAGCGAGTCGGCTGGATCAACCGGCTTTGGCGCCATCAACACCCCGACCTCGGACGAGAGCGAGCGGAAGCCCGCAAAGTCCTGCGTCACGGTGCCGTCGTCGTTGACCGTGCCGAGCGGCGTCAGGTCGAGATCGTACTTGCCCGCGCGCGCCTCCGAGGAGACGAGGAAAGTGGCCACCAGAGCGGACAAGCAAAGTAACCGTCGCGGCATGCAGTGCTCCGGGAGAATCTCGGCGAGCGTAGCCCGCGCCCGGTTTTGGTGTCAAGGATCCGTCGCTGCCCAAGCCTCGAAGATCGCACTCAATTCGGATGATCGATCGTGTCGAGTTCCGCGCGGGGATGATCGGCAGGCGATCGCTCCGTCAGCGAGCATCGCACCAGACCCGTTTGACCCGCCCCAATCTGCGAAGTAGCGTCCCCGGAGAACCCGCGTGACCGAGCTTCGAAGCGAGAGCAACCAGGCACGACATCCTCGCTTCGCACCCGTGGACGTCCGGCTGGGCTTTTGGCGCTCGCTGGTCCAAGGCGGGGCGGGGGAGGTTCGCGAGCATCCCGCGCTCTCGATCCTCTACGCGCTCGCGCTGGTGACGCCGATTCTGCTGTGGGTCGAGGCTCCGACTTGGGCGCGCGCGCTCGGTTGGAGCGGGGCGATCTCCTTAGGCCTGCTGCTCCTGCGACTCGCGCTGGTCGGCTTCACCGGCTACGAGCGGATGGTCGGGTTGCGGATCATCCGGCGCAGGGCCAACGACCCGATCGATGCAGTGATCGCCAATGACCCGCTGAAGGCCGGGCTCCTCGCAACTCGGAACCTCCGAGCGTCGGTGGCAGGTGCCGCGCTCAGCTCGGTCGCTGGAGTAGAGCCCGACCTTCCGCTTTGGCGACGCGGCACCTTCTGGTTGTGGTTCTTCGGTGTGACCGCGGTGCTCGGGGTCGTCACGCTGGTCGTGCTCAACGAGGTGGTCGATCCCGGCTCGGACCTCTTCCACCTGCTCAAGGGTGCTCGTGTCGCGCTGGTCTTCTACGTCGCGATCGCGAGCTTCCTCGGCCTGCTCGTGCTGATCGCCCAGCGCTTCTCGGTGTTCGGCACGACCTCGATCATCGGCGTGGTGCTCGGCGTCGCGGCGCTCTTGGTCGTGCAGTCGGTTGCGACCGGCTTTCAGCACGAGTTCGAGCGTCGGGTGCTCGGCGTCTACGCCCACATCAACGTCACCCGCGCGTTCGGCATCTCCGAGTACCGCCGCTTCGAGGCGTGGCTGCGCACGCTCCCGGGGGTCGAGGGCGCGAGCCCCTTCGTCTACTACGCGATGGCGCTCGCGCCTCACGATCGCGGCGATCGGGGTGTCGACGTCAAGCTCGCCAGCGTGCTGGTCAAGGGGATCGAGCCCTCGACCGCAGCCGAGGTGATCGATCTCCCCGAGCACCTCGAGCGCGGCAGCGGTCGGGCGATCCCGCTGACCGACCTGAGCAGCGACTACGAGCTGATGCCGGTGCCCGATCGCCCGCAGGACGAGCTGCCTGCCGCGATCGCTACGACCCCCGATCCGCGCGGCCCCAACTGGTACGACGCGGCGATCGCCGAGTGGAACAGCAAGAACCACGCCGACGATCCCTTCCGGATCGGCCAGAGCGCGGTCGACAAGGACACCTGGGAAGATCCGCCCGAGGACCTCAGCGAGGTCCAGGTCGCGGACGACATCGATCGCTCGACGCTCCCGACCATGTTCATCGGGGTCGGGCTCGCTCGCGAGCTGCGCTTGGCCGAGGGCGACGTGGTTCGGCTCGTCGATCCCGGCGCGACCTTCGATCACTCGGAGGCGCCGAAGTTCGTCTATTACAAGATCGCTGGGGTGTTCCAGGCCGGCTTTCAGGAGTACGACAGCCGGCTGGTCTACATCGACATCAAGGAGCTGCAGCGCTTCAAGTATCGCGGCAAGGACATCGTGTCCGGCGTCGACCTGCGGCTCTCCGATCAGAGCCTCGCGCCCGAGGTCGGCGCCGCGATCCGGGCCGAGCTCAACCCCGACGAGCGCAAGCTCGAGTACTCGGTGCTCGAGTGGCAGAAGCTCAACGAGAACCTGTTCTCGTCGATCCGCACGCAGAAGAACATCATCACGGTGATCCTCTCGCTGGTGATCTTCGTGGCCAGCTTCAACGTGCTCTCGGCGCTGTGGACGATGGTCATCCGGCGCACGCCCGAGGTTGCGATCATCATGTCGATGGGCGCGACCGGGCCTCAGGTAGCGCGGATCTTCCAGGTCACCGGCATGACGATCGGCCTGGCCGGCTCGCTCGCCGGGGTCGTGTTCGGGCTCGTGATGTGCTGGCTGGTCGAGCTCTACGGCTACACGCTCGACCCCGAGGTCTACTTCATCGAGGAGCTGCCGGTCGAGATCAGCCTGGTCCAGATCGCGTGGATCCTCGGGCTCGCGCTGGCCTTCTGCTTCATCGCCACGATCCCGCCCTCGCTGCGCGCCGCTCGGCTGCGGCCGGTCGAGGGTCTGCGCTACGAGTGAGGTCGTGACCGCAGGCGGGTTGGTTCGCGTCGTCGTGCCCAAGCTGCTGCGGCGCGACGATCCGGCGGGCGCAGGCGGGCGGGCGCTGATCGGGGCGGGGCTCGTGCTGCTGGCCGCCGGGGCCCTGCCGATCGCGCTCGGCGTCCGCTGGCCCGGGTTGCTCGCGCTGGTGTGGATCGCGGGCTTGCTGCTCGGCATCGGCCTGCTGGCGATCCGGCTGCGCGCGATGCTGGCGGTCGCGGTGGTCGGGCTCGCGCTCGGCGTCGGCAGCTTGTTCGTGGTGCTCGGCGTGGCCTCGGGCATCGAGCAGGCGCTGATCAGCTCGATGGCTCGCTTCAACGGTCACGCGCTGATCGGCAAGTACGGGCTCGACTTCTCCGAGTACGAGCAAGTCGCCGCCAAGCTCGAGGCCGATCCGCGGGTCCGCGTCGCCTCGCCCTTCGTGTTCGGGGTCGGGGCCGTGGTCGCGATCGAGGGCGAGGTCGCGGGCAGCGAGCCGGATCCCGACGCCGACGAGCGCGGCGAGCCGGTGGTCGTGACGATCAAGGGGCTCGATCCGCGTCGTGCTAGCCAAATGACCGGTCTGCGCGAGGTGTTTGCGAGCGCGGGTGGTATCGAGGACGCGCTGCGGGCCGCGGGTCCGCGCGAGCTGCCGGGGATCGTGATCGGTGCTCGCTTGGCTCGGCGCCTCGACGTCGAGATCGGCGAGCGTGTGCGCCTGGTCGTGCCCGCCAGCATCCAAGTGGACTCGATCGTCACCGAGCAACCACCGCGTCACGCCGAGCTCGAGGTCCGCGGAGTGATCGAGTCCGGCTTCGCCGAGTTCGACGCGAGCGTGGTGTTCGTGCACCTGACCGCCGCGCAGGCGCTGGTCTACGCTCAGCGACGCGTGACCGGCATCGAGATCGAGCTCGCCCGAGCTCGACTCGGGGAGGCGATGCCGGTCGCCGAGGAGCTAGCCGAAGCGCTCGACGCCCCTCGGCGGGCCAAGGGCTATCCGCCGGTCTACCGAGCCGAGACCTGGATCGAGCGCTCGAGCAACCTCGAGGTCGTCCGTCAGGCCAAGCTGATCACCGTGATCGTGCTGGGGATGATCGTGGTCGTGGCCTCGAGCTCGCTGGTCGCCGCGCTGCTCTTGTTGATCCGCAGCAAGCGAGCCCACATCGGCGTGCTCGCGGCCCTCGGCGCGCGGCCGCGGCAGGTGTTCTGGTTGTTCGAGACGGTCGGGCTCGTGGCCGGGCTGCTCGGGGCGGGGTTTGGGCTGCTGCTCGGCGCGTTGACCCTGCTCGGCTTGGGCAAGATCCGGCTCGACCTCGATCCGGACCTGTTCCTCGTCGATCACCTGCCGGTCGCGTTCGTGCTCGGCGACATGCTGATCCCCAGCGTGCTCGCGGTCGTGGTCTGCGGGCTGGTCAGCGGACCGATCGCCCTGCAGGCCAGCCGCATGCGACCGCTGGGAAACCTCTGAGTAGGGCGTAGGAGCGCGAATCAGTTCGCGGCAGTGTCTTCACCTTCGACCGCGGGTGCTTCGCCCGCGGGCGGGATCTCGCCGCCGTCGACGGTCAGCTCTTTTTCCTTGAGCTCCTTGAGCTTCGGCTGCGCGACGGTCTTCGAGTACTCCGAGCAGCAGTCCTGCTGGATGTACTGCGCCCACTGATCGACGGCCTTGCTGATCTTGCCCTGCGCCTCGTAGACCTGCGCCGCCCCAGCGTACGAGTCTTGGTCGCCGGCCCAGGTGCTCTGCGCCTTCATGAAGGTGCGCAGCGCCTTGTCGAGATCGCCCTTGGCCTGGTGGGTCTTGCCCAGCTCGCGATACACGTACTTGATCTTGGGGTTGTTCTCGGCGACGGCGTCGAGCGTGGTGATCGACTCGTCGTACTGCTTGTTCTCGCGCAGCGCGACGCCGTACTCGAGCCCGACCTGATCGTCGTTCTTGTCGAGCTCCCAAGCCTTGCCGAGCTGCTCGGCGGCCTTGTCCCACGCCTTGGTGCCCGCATAGGCGCGGCCGAGGCTCGCCCGCGCGAGCGCGTCGTCGCCCTTGGCCGCGACGGCCTTCTCGAGCGGCTCGATCGCCGCCGCGAAGGCCTCGCGCGCGAGCTGAACCCGGCCGATGCCGACCAGCGCCTGCGCGTTGCC
>CBFGLP010000538.1:0-11302 GCA_965649595.1 uncultured Myxococcales bacterium
GCTGTTCGAGCAGCTCGAGCGGATCGTCGATCGATCGATCCAGCTCAAGGTCCGCATCTGGCCGGCCAACAACCTCGGCTACTTCGGGCCCTTCGAGCACAAGCTGCGCGCGTTCCAAAAGGCCCACTACCGCGGGTGCGCGGCCGGTAAATCGACGATCGGGATCGAGAGCGACGGGATGATCAAGAACTGCCCGAGCCTCGGCGGCCCGCTCAACACCGGCGGCTCGTGGCGCGAGCACGGGCTGGCCAAGCTCTGGCGCGAGGCGGCCAACTTGACCTACATCCGTCGCCGGACGCTCGACGATCTGTGGGGCTACTGCCGCGAGTGCTACTACGCCGAGACCTGCATGTCCGGGTGCACGGCCGCCAACGAGCCGCTGCTCGGGCGGCCGGGCAATAACCCCTTTTGTCATCACCGCGCGCTCGAGATGGATCGCATGGGCATGCGCGAGCGGATCGAGCCGGTCGCCCCACCCCTGGGCGTGCCCTTCGACAACGGGCTGTTCCGGATCATCCGCGAGCACAAGGATCCGCAGCTGCGAGCCGAGCACGGGCCGGTCGAGATCACCGAGCCTCGGGTCTCGCGGGGGGTCGAGGAGATGGGCCCCGGCCGACCGCTGACCCCCGAGGAGTACGCCAATCACTGGGACATGGGGGCCGAGCCCACGACTGAGGTGTAGCTGGGGTCACCGGAAAGACGCGGTCGATTGGAGATGATCGACGCGCCTTTCTCGGGTTACTCTCACCTGGGGGAACGCTACCGGGGAGGTTGGGTCAACGACGCCCGCTACCGCCGGTACATCGAGGAAACCATGCTCGTCTGTAACGCTTGCCATCGACATTATCGCGCCCAGGACGGCCAGTGCCCCTTTTGTGGAGCTGGTCTGCGCACGACCGAAGCACCTACGACCCGCGCCCCGATCATGGGCGCCGCAGCCTTGGCCCTCGGCCTGAGCCTGTTCGCCTGCGGCGAAAAGGGTGAAGAAGGAGAAGAGGAGACCACCGGCGACGAGACCACCACGGACGACACCGAGACGGACTCGAGCGGGACCGATACCGACACCACCACCGAAGAAGACACCGACACCAGCACCGCCGACTACGCGGGGCCGGACACGGGCTTCGAGGAGACGGATACCGGCACCGACACCACCACCGAGACGACCGAGGAAGGTGGTTCGGATTACGGCGGTGCGCCGCCGCCCGATCCTTCGCTGCCGAAGTGATCGAGCCAGTGGGATGACCAAAAGGCCGCAGCCTCTCGGAGGTTGCGGCGTTTTTGTTGGCTCAGCGACGGGTGTTCGGCTTCGACGACAACACCGGGGGCAACGCGAGCCGGACCACCGGATCATCGGTCTCCAGCCCGCATTGGATCACCTCGCCCACCACCTTCTCGGTGCCCGCCTCGAAGATCGTCCCGCTGTCGACCATGTAGAGCCACACGTCGTAGGCCGGCTTGCCCTGCGCGTCGACGACCTTGCGATACTCGAGGAAGTCCCTGTGGATGCGCTCGTCTTCCTCGTCGTCGTTGGCCAGGATCTCCTCCGCGCTCAGCTCCTGCCCGCCGTAGAGTCGGCCAGCGATCTCGAGCTGCCGCCGACGGACGTCATCCAGCGCCTCGAGCGTGACCGGCTCGATGATCTCGTCGACCCACAGCTCGGGCACCTCGGGCATCGCCCCTCGCCGCGCGGCCACCAGCGGCGCGAGGCTGGGGTGCTCGTTGCTGATCTTCTCGAGCTTCTTCAATTCGGCGTTGGGGTCGTCGACCCTGTCGAGGCTATCGAGCACGATCTGCAGCAGCCCCGGGTAAGCGAAGTCCGGCAGCAAGATCAGGCCCATCCGCACCCGGTTGCGAGGGAACATCAGGTGGCCCATGGCAGCGACCAGAGCCGCCTCGCGCCGCTCCTGCGGAACCGCGGCGACGCACTTGCGGGACAGCTCCGCGGAGTCGCCCGACGAGAGTCGCAAGAGCGCGTCGTAACGCGGCTCGATCGGCACGCGAGCGCCAACCATCGCCGCGAACACGAGCATCGCCACGAGCTCGGGCGGCGACTGTCCGGCCGCGCGATCACGGGTGGCGGCAGGATCTTCGTAGAGCGCGAGCAACCAGTCCGCCATGCGTTTGGCCGTCTCGCCAGCCTCATCACCAACCTCCAACGCGGCCTGCTCGACTAGCTCATAGAGTCCCGAAAAGGCGACGTCGTCTCGTGCCATGGCGAGCTCGACGAGCACCTCGATCCGGCTGTCGATCGGCAAGCCGCTGACCATGGCCCTCGCCACGGCCTCGCCCTCCTCGCCTTTTTGAAGCATCCGACGCAGCGCGTGCAGGAAGGGCCAGCGAAGCGTCTGCCCGTCGACCTCGACATCGATCTCCTCGAAGAGGGCGCCGCCGGGCTCGAGCCCGAGCCAGCGACGGCGCAGCCACGAGGCCACGTAGATCGGCCAACTGCCCAGCAGCGGCAAACCAGGCATGAGCGCGAGGACCTCGACGAAGGCGCGCTGCTCCGGGCCGAGCTCCGACGCGAGCTGGATCGGCCGCAGCGGATCCCGGAGGTTGCTGCTGCGGATGAAGCCAACCGACCTCAGCGCGGCGCTCCAGGCTTGGTCGACCTCGTGGTACTGCGCATCGTCGTCGCTCGACAGGCGAATCGCTTCTCGGAGTAGCTCGGAGACAGCGGGCGAGAGCAGGGCGAGGCGTTCGTCGAGGTCGGTCACGGCGCTGATCGCAAACCATCCACACGCTGGACGCAAGTAGCGAGGGAGCCCACCCTCCGTCAGAACCTGAACCCCAGCTCGAACTGCCCCGCGATCGGCTGCTGGAACTGGGTCTCGACCCCATAGTTGCCCTGCGGCCGCACGATGTCGCGATCGAAGAACCCGTCCCCGCCGCCCTGCTCGTGCCGGCGCGCGTGCTTGAGGTCGCGGACGTCTCCGCCCGCGATCGGCCGCGCGCCCTCGTAGCTGTAGACCTGATCGACGCGCAGCACCGCTTGCGCGTTTGTGACATTGATGATCCGAGCGATCACCTCGAGCTCGAGCCGCTTGGTCAGCGCGACCGCGTACGAGACCGTGAGGTTCAAGCGATAGTTGGGTGGGGTCCGCCCGCCTCCCCCGCGCGGCAACAGGTGGATCAGGTATTGCCCCTGGTAACCGCCGATCGGGGTGTCGCTGCGGACGTCGATCGGTAGGCCCGAGCGGACCCGCAGGCTGCCCGCCAGGGTGAGCATGCCGGCCGAGCCGAGCCGGATCCCATAGATGGCGTCGAGGTTGAACATGTGCGGGACCACGCCCTGCAGCGGACCGAAGCTGTTGCGGACCAGTTCGGGCAGGTCGTACTGGGTGCTCGCGCCGAGGTTGACGGCGCCGCTGACCGGATCGACGTAGCCGTCGTAGTTGCCGATCTGCCGGCTGTAGGTGTACGAGGCCCGCAGGCTCCAATTCTTGGCGAAGCGCTTGATCACCTGGATCGTCCAGGAGTCGAGCGTGCGGACCGGCTTGGGGAACATCGTGCCTACCCGGGAGAACGCGTCGGCCATGAATTCGCAGCGCTGGAGCTCGCGCGCGATCTGAGGCCGGGCCTCGTTGTCGGGATCGAGGCCGTCGAGCTGCTCGGACAAGCGATCGCACTCGGCCCGCTGCGCGGCGATGTGCTCGTCGCGGACCGGCTCGCCGGGGTTGGCGATGATGAAGTCGACGCCGCCGTTGGTCGACACGTCCTCGACCGCGCGGCCGAGATCTTGGTGAAGCCAGCGGATCCCGAGCACCAGGTCCTCGACGATCTCCTGCTCGTAGCCGAGCTGGAACTGCTGGTTGTAGGGCCCGCGCAGGCGCGGGACCACGGCGCCCTCGGTCAGGCCGCTGGTCGCCCCGCCTCCGTCGACGCACCACTCGGTCGGGACGCCCGAGTCGTCGAGCCGCGCCTCGCCCGAGCCCGGCGCCTGACCGACGCAGTCGCTCTGCTTGTAGCTGCGGCTGACGCTCACGAGCCCACCGAACACTCGGCTGTTGAGCTGCAGCGGCAGCGGCTGGAACAGCCAGCCGTAGCTCGCGTAGAGCCGGCTGCGCCCCTCCTCCGTCCAATCGTAGACCACGCCGACGCGCGGACCGACGTTGTCCCAGATCAGCACGCGGCTGCGACCATAGATGTCGCGCATGTCCTGGATCTCCCAGCGCACGCCCGGCGTGACGACCAAGTTGGGTAGGATCGCCCAACGATCTTGCAGATACGCGGCGTAATTGAGGGTCGAGAGCGACTCGTCGTAGGCCGGCGCCCGAACCCCGCGGCCGAGCGGATCAGCGAGCGCCCGCAGCTCGCCGGTCTCGTGGCGAACCGTGCCATAGCCGAAGCTCGTGCGATTGTCGGGGTTGTCACCGTCGACCAGAATGTAGCGATGGTTGTCGACCCGATCGCTGCGGGTGAAGCGATAGCCACCCGCCTCGCTATAGCAATACTCGCCGTGGCCGCTCTCGCCCGCCTCGCAGGCGCGATCGGCAAAATCGTCGGCGTTGCTGCCCGAGTAGCGATAGACGCTGTCCCGCTGCATCCACGCGACCTCTCCGCCCAGCCCCAATTGATGAGATCCTGCGCCATCGAAGAACGCGGTCAGATCGAGGCTGCCACGCACGCGCCGGGTCACGTCGCGGTCGTACTTGCCGAGCCCGCCAGACACCCAGGTGCGGATCGGGCAGGCGACGCCGGGCAGGTCGGCGTCGTTGCAGGCCTTCTCGAGCCCGGGCACGAGATCGGCCCGGCCCTCCTCGTCGAGGTATTCGAACAGGTTGCGGCCCGACGCGCTGGTCTCCTGCATGGCCGGGCGCAGCTTCTGCTCGGGCCGATCGAGCTTCCAGGCCGTCTCGGAGCGCAGCTGGAAGTAGCTGAGCGACGCGTCGATCTCGAGCTTGTCCTGAAACGCGCGGCCGTGATACTCGAGGCCGATCAGATTATTGATACCGAGATCGGTGCCAAAGTGATCATCGATGATCCCGGTAGCGATTCGAGCGCCGCCACCGAGCGGATCGGCGCCCGGATTTGTCCCGAACGCCACCGGATCGATGCTGAAAGGCAACCGATAGCTAGTCCGAGTAAAATTCGGCCCGCCGAACGCGGTCAACCCCAGCGAGTGGCTCCTGGTGATCCGCCAGTCGATGCCAGCGACCCAGCCCAGCTCGAACCCGCCGGTCTTGAACCGCTGATCGGCGAACTTCTTGGTCGCGATATGGTTATGGCCCTCGACGCAGTCGTTGGTGCCGTTCTCGTAGGGGCACCCGGAGAACCCGCCGGAGTCGTCGCGGTCGACCCGGTGATAGAAGCTCTGGCGCAGCGAGACCTGGGCCCCGGTAAAGTTCACGCCGATCGAGAAGAACAGGCGGTCCCTTAGGATCGGTCCGCTCGCGGTCGCGTAGGCCGAGCCGCCAAAGTCCGGCACCGAGGTCACGCGCAGGGCCTCGTCGGTGCGCATGATCAGGCGCGGCGGGGCGAGCCGCGGCGCGAAGCGGACGCCCGCGCGCCCAGTAAAATCGTTGGTCCCGGCGATTCGACGCATGCGGACCTGCCCGCCGGACGCCGAGCCATGACGAGCCTCGTAGCCCGACTCGAGCAATTCGCCTTCGGCCACGAATTCCTGCACGACGCTGGCGCCGACGTTGCCGGCGTTCGGATCGCCAATGTCGTGATCGTTCAATTGATAGCGGTTCTGCGTCGAGTCGTTGCCGACCACGTTGAACCCGCGCGGCCCCTCCATCGCCGTCGGTGCGGTCGCGATGACCCCCGAGACCGCCTCGTTGCCGCCGGTCGGGTTGCCGACGTGCATCTCCTCGCCGGTCATCTTGGTCGAGACGGTCGGCCTGCGAACATCGATGGCAGGGGTCTCGACCACGATAATGTCGACATCGTCCTCGGGCAGCACGAGCTTGACGTCGAGCCGCGCAGATTCGCCCGAGCCGAGCGCGAGCGAGCGAGTGGCCTTGGCGTCGACCCGCATCGCCTCGATAGTATAATTACCGGGCGGCAACCCAGCGATTCGATATACGCCTCGCGCGTTGGTATATACTTCGATCGGCTCGGCCAGACAGGCACAATCGACGATGACGAGCGCATCGGCGATCGGCTCGTCGTTGGCCGAGCCCCTGACGACCCCCGAGATCGAGCCGGACGCCCCCCGCTGGGAGGGGCTCGACTCGACGGGTGGAGCCGCCCACGCGAGCACGGGCACGCAGCAACTCGACAACGCGATTACGATCGACCAACGACGCATGATGGAGCATTCCGAGGCCGAGCTGATTCGCTGCGGTCTCGTCTTGCCAACGCTGGCTGGCTCGCGGCTTACAGTTTGTCGTGTTGGCGATCAAACCACGCAGGCCCGTGAAAGCTCGCCGAGCTGGGTCCGTTATCAAGTCTCGGGAGGCCAGCCGAATGGCCTCCATCAAGGCTAGAACCGGAGCGCCAACGCGAGCTCGCCCGCGAGCGGCTGTTGGAAGCTCGTCGGTCGCAGGAACATCCGCTGGGGATCGATCAGCGCACGGGAGAAGAAGCGATCCGGCGCGTCGGGGACCCAGCGCTTGGCGTGGCGCAGATCGTCGAGCCCGCCGCCCGCGATCGGGCGGGCGCTGTCGAAGGTGTAGACCTCGTCCACGCGCACGGGCACGCGCGTGTTCACGAGGTTGTACACGGCCACCCGCACGCTCAGCGTGGTGTTGCCGAGCGCGACGGCGTAGGCGACCGCGAGATCGAGCCGAGCGAGGGGCGGCAGGCGTCCGGCGGCGCCGCGCGGGACGAGCTGCACGAGGTTGTGCCCGCGGTAGCGGTCGAAGGGCAGATCACCGCGCACGTCGATCGGGGCGCCGGACATGAGCACGAAGCTGGGCGCGAAGCTCAGCACTCCAGCGCCGCGCGGCAGCGAGAGATCATAGGCGGCCGCCAGCTCGAGCCGGTGCGGCGGGACGCCAGCGAGCGGTCCAAAGTTGTTGCGGACCAGCACCGGGATGTCCCAGCGCAGCAGCGAAGCCTCGCTGATCACCCCAGCCCGCGCGTCGGTCCAGCCCTCCCAATTGCCGACGAAGCGCGAGAAGGCGTAGTGCGCTCTCGCGGAGAACCCTTGGCCGAGCTCGCGCACGAGCTCGACGCTCCACACGTCGAGCGTCTGGGTCGGCTTCGGCATCTCCCCGGTCTGCTCCCACGCGGCCAGCTCGAATCGACAGCGCTCGTAGGTCTCCTCGGCGCGCGGATCGTCGCTCGGCTGCGCGAGCTGGTCGCACTCGCGCCGCTTGGCCGCCAGCTCGGCGTCACGCACCGGCCGGCCCGGGTTGGCCAACGCGACGTCGAGACCGAGCGTGGGTGAGAGCTCCTCGATCGTGCGACCGAGGTCGCGGTGGAGCCAGCGGAGCCCGATGATCAGGCCCTCGGCGAGCTCGTGCTCGTAGCCCAGCTCGAGCTGACGATCGAGCGCCCCCCGCAGGCGCGGGACGACCACCCCGACGTGACGGCCGGTCGTGTAGCGGGGCTCATCTACACAGCTGCCGGTCGGTTGGCCGAGCGGACTCCGCTCCACGCAGCCGTGTGGATCGAGCGTGCGGCCAACCTCGGCCACACCGGCCAGCACCCGCGCGGCGATCGCTAGCGGCAGCGGGCGCGTGTACCAGCCGTAGGCGATGACCATCCGGCTGCGCCCCTCGCCCGTCCAGTCATAGGCGAGCCCGAGCCGAGGGGCGAATTGGTCGGCGAGCAAGATCCCCGCGGTCCCGCTGGTCTCGCGCAGCGCAGAGATCTCCCAGCGCAGACCGAGGTCGAGCTGGAGGTTGGGCAGCAGCGCCCAACGATCGCCCACGAAGAGCGCGTAGTCCTGCCGCTCGAGCGTCGCCGACCAAGCCGCGGCGCGGATGCCCTCGCCGCTCGCATCCAGGATTGGCGCGCGCTCGTCGAGCTCGCGCGCGAGCGCGGCGTGACCTCGGGTGAGCAACTCGCTCGGCTGGTGCTGGCCGTCTGGATCGAGCAAGAGCGTGCGCTGGTTGGCGACCTGGCCAGGCTCGGCGGGCGTGCGATAGCTGCCCGCGAAGGGATCCCAGCAGGCCTCGCCGAGGCCGACCTCCCCGGCCCCGCAAGCGTAGTCCGCGAAGCTCGGCGGATTGCCGCCCGAGTAGCGCTGGACCGTCGACCACGTCAGCCAGCTGAGCTCGCCACCCCAGCGCAGGCGATGCGAGCCCGCGCCCTCGAAGTAGTGGGCGACCCCGAGGTGGGCGTCGAGTCGACGCGCGCGATCGTTGCCGCTGGGGCCGAGCCCACCGAACCATCCACGTCGCGCTCGGCAGGTGTCGCTCGGCTCGCAAGCCTCGACCACCGGCTCGGGGAGCACGACGCCATCGATCGTGGCGAGGTCGCGGCCCTGCCCGCTCTGCAGCTCGAGGCGCGGGCTGGTTCGCAGCAGCGGCTCGTCGACTCGCCACGCTCGCTCGGCTCGCGACCAGGTGTGCGCGAGGCCGAGATCGAGCTCGAGCCGATCATCGAGCATGCGCCCGCGGTAGCGCAGGCCGGTGCTCGCCTGGCTGGCGAGGTCGGTAGCGAAGCCATCGTCGAGCAGCCCCGCGGCGACCCGCTCGCCGAGCAGCGGCCAGTCGAGCGCTGCGGCGGGGCTCGCGAACGTGGTCGGCTCGACCTGGGGGAGGCGAAGGTTGGTTCGACGCAGACGCGGACCACCGAAGGCCAAGAGCGAGAGCTCGTGGTCGGCCGTGATCTGCCAGTCGAGGCCGACGAGGCCGGCGAGCTCGAGCGCGGGCATGGCCCAGCGCTCGTGGGCCAGCTCCTTCGTACCTGCCACCAGGCGCTGGTCAGCGTGGGCCAGCTCGCCCCGAGCGACAACGCCGAGCACCAGCGAGAGCCGACGGGCGACCAGCGGTCCATGAGCGAGCAGGTGGAGCCCGGCGCTGCCCTGCGGAGCCACGCGCACCCGGATCAGCTCGTCGCTGGCCTCGGCCCAGCGCGCGGGCGCGAGGCGAGGACCGACCCACAGCCCAACCTCGCCGGACCAGCGCTCGGTCGCTCGCAGGTGCTCGCCGAGCAGCATCGGGAGGCCAGCGAAGCCTAGCTCGGGTCCGCCACCACCTTCGCTCCACCCGAGCGAGTCGAACCAGCTCGTCGGCAGCACGAGCATGCCTGGTCCACCGAGCGGATCGTCGGCGCGCAAGCCATCGAGGTCGGAGCGGGCGAGCGCGAGTCGATCGCTAGCGAGCGGCCGCCGGATCCAACCCGACGAAGCGAGGCCGAGCGCGACGGCGCGACGTCGCTCCCAGCCGGTCAGCGCGAGCGCGCCGAGGCCCGGCCGCTGCGCCTCGTTCGTGGGCTCGCGTGCGGGGCCGCAGCCACGATCGCGCCGCTCGGGCACGACCTCGAGCTCGATCCGGGAGCTCGGCCCCGCGCTCGCAGACGCGCGACCGAGCTGAAGGCAAGGCTGCTCCCCGGTCTCGACACGCAGCTCGACGCGCCGCTGCTCGGTGGCCTCGAGCGTGAGCGTGCGGGTCAAGCTGCGATCACCGAGCTCGAGCTCCAGCGTGTACTCCCCGGGCCCGAGCTCGCCAAACCCGAAGCGCCCGCGCGCGTCGGTCTTTGCGACCTGGTCCTCGCTCAGGCAGTCACAGCTCAGCCGCAGCGTGACGCCAGCGAGCGGGAGCCCGCTGAGGGCGTCTTGCGCCTCGCCTCGGATCACGCCGGTCGAGCGCTCGCCAGCGAGCCCCGATCGACCCATCTTCACGCGCAGTCGCTCTCGCGAGCCGGGCTCGAGCGTCAGCTCGCCCTCGACCTCGTGAGCGCCATGGACCACACGCACGCGATAGTGACCAGGCGCGAGGCCGGTGATCCGGCGCTGACCCTCGGAGTCGGTCGCGGCCATCAGCTCCTGGCCCTCGTCCGGCTCGAGGATCACGAGCACGCCCGAGGCCGGGTCGCCGTGCGTGTCGAAGACCTCGACGTCGAGCTCGGCCTCGTCTGGGGGTGCGGCGGTGCCCTCGCTCGGCCACACGCACGCGAGGGTCAGCGCGAGCGCTGCTGCCCATCGAGCTGGCGTGCGGCCGAGCTTGGTCATTCGATTGCGACGGACGAGGATATCCGAGGATCGAGCGTCGGCTGCTCGAGTGGTCGCGCAAAACAAAAGGGCCGGCGATTGCCGGCCCTTCTTGGGGGAGAGCTGGGAGCGATGCTCCCACCGCTCAGAACTTCAGCTTCAGCTCGAACTGGGCCGAGAGCGGCTGCTGGAACTGAGTCTCGACGCCGTAGTTGCCCTGCGGCTGGACGATGTTGCGGCCGAAGAAGTTGTCGGCGCCACCGCCTTGCGCCCAGACCTTGGCGTGCTTGAGGTCTCCGATGTCACCACCGGCGATCGGACGCGAGGCCTGGAAGGTGTAGACGTTGTCGACGCGGAGCACGGCCTTGGCGTTGGTCACGTTGAGCACGCGCGCGTTGAACTCGATCTCGAGGTCCTTCGGCAGCGGGTAGTTGTAGGCGATGCTGAGGTTCCACTGGTAGTTGGGCTGGACCTGACCACCAGAGCCGCGCGGCAGCAGGTACACGAGGTACTGGCCGCTGTAGGCGAAGTTCGGCGTGTCCGACTTGACGTTGATCGGGAAGCCGGACTGGAAGCGAACGCTGGTGCCGAGGGTCAGGCGGCCAGCCTGCTTGAGGTCGAAGCTGTAGAAGCCGTCGAGCTTGACCCGGTGCGGGATGTTGCTCGAGAGCGGACCGTAGCTGTTCCGGACCAGCTCGGGGGTGTCGTACTGGGTGCTGGCGCCGATGTTGATCGAGCCGTTCACCGGGTCGACGAAGCCGTCGTAGTTACCGATCAAGCGGCTGTAGGTGTAGCTGGCGAGCAAGAGCCAGTTCTTGGCGAAGCGCTTTTGGACCTGCACCGACCACGCGTCGTAGTTGCGGGTCGGCTTGCTGAACATCTTGTTGATGTCGCGGTAGGCGTCGACCAGGAAGTTGCAGCGGTTCAGCTCGCGGGCGACGACGTTCTTCTCTTCGTTGTCAGCGGCGAAGCCGTTGAACTGCTCTTGCAGCTGCGAGCACTCGGCCTCCTGCGCGGCGATGTCGGAGTCGCGCACGGCCTCGCCGGGGTTGGCGATGATGAAGTTCTGGCCGCCGTTGGTCGACACGTCCTCGACCGCGCGGCCGAGGTCGGTGTGCAGCCAGCGGACGCCGACCACGAGATCCTCGATGATCTCCTGCTCGTAGCCGACCTGGAACTGCTGGTTGTACATGCCCTTGAGCCGCGGAACGATCGCGCCCTGGGTCAGGCCGGTGGTGCCGGTGTTGGTGT
>CBFGLP010000539.1:0-4830 GCA_965649595.1 uncultured Myxococcales bacterium
CACGTTGGCGCCCAGCCGGTTGCGCTCGGGCACGCGCATGAAGCGGTTCTCGAACATCGTCTCGCGGATCGTGCTGGCGCCGTCGGCCATCGCCGCGAGCACCATGATCTGCGCCTGCATGTCGGTCGGGAAGCCGGGGTGCGGGCGGGTGGTCACGTCGAAGGGCTGGAGCACCTCCGGGCCGATCACCCGCAGGCCCCCTGCCTCGATCCGACACTCCACCCCGGCCTCGACCAGCTTGTCGATCACCGCGTGCATGTGATCGACGGGCGCATACTCGAGCAGCACGTCGCCGCGCGTGATCGCGGCCGCGACCGCGAAGGTGCCCGCCTCGATGCGGTCGGTCGGGATCGCGTGGTCGATGCCCCCGAGGTTGTCGACGCCTTCGATCTCGATCGTGTCGCTGCCGGCTCCCGACACCCGCGCGCCCATCTTGTTGAGCACGATCGCGAGCTCCTGCACCTCGGGCTCGCGGGCGACGTTCTCGAGCACCGTGGTGCCCTTGGCCAGCACCGCGGCCATCATCACGTTCTGAGTCCCGCCGACGGTGACCTTGTCGAAGATGAAGCGGGCGCCGACCAGGCGCGTCGCCGAGACGTCGACGTAGCCGTGCTCGAGCACCACCTCGGCCCCGAGCGCCTCGAGCCCGGCGAGGTGCTGATCGATCGGGCGAGCCCCGATCGCGCAGCCGCCCGGAAGCGAGACGCGAGCCCGCCCGTAGCGGGCCAGCAGCGGGCCCATCACGGTGACCGAGGCCCGCATGGTCTTGACGTGGTCGTAGGGGGCCTCCAGCGTGCCTCGGGCGACCCCGCGTGGATCGATGGTCACGGTGCGACCGTCCTCGGCAGCGGAGCGGCGACTAGGACCGTCGATCTCGACGTCGCAGCCGAGCTCCGCGAGCAGGGCGTTCATCGTGCCCACGTCGGTCAGCTTGGGCACGTGCCGCAGGACCGTGGGTCCGTCGGCGAGCAGGGCCGCACACTGGATCGGCAAGGCCGCGTTCTTGGCTCCGCGGATCGTCACGCTTCCGCGCAAGCCGGGGCCGGTACCGGGGGGCTGTCCGAGGATCTCGATCTTGTCCATGGCGCTGGCTTACGTGCTCGTCCGCGCGCTTCATCCCGGATGGATGGGCTTCACTCGGACAGCCTCGCACGGACCCGGGCGACCAAGGCAAGGGGGTCGTCGTGGTCGGGACCCAGACGATCCCCCATGAACGGTACCGTCGTACAGTCGTCGAGGGCGCGTAGCTCGAGGATGCGCGTGACCCCGGCCCAGCGGTGCTCGAGGGCCATACGGACGAAAAGCGGCCGGCCCTGACCGAGCACGGCCTCCCGCGATGTGAGGATTCCTCGACCGGACCCCTCGTCCGCGGCCTCCACATGTCCGTCGTCCCACTCGGAGCGCAGCACGACCCACTCGTCGGCGCCGGGTCGAGCCTGCGCGGGTCCCAAAAGCACACCCGCGAAGCGCTCCCGCCAGGGGCGGGCTCGACAGGGGGCCTCGCCGATCTCGGCTGCATCGTCGAGGCAAGGGGTCTCGTGACAGCGACCGCCGACCGGGTGCCCCTGCCACGCGTCGCCGGGTCGGACCGGATGATCAGGTAGGCGCGGCCAGCCGAGCGCGAGCACGTCCTCGAGCGGATCCCAAGTGCGACGGCGACACGCGAGGTCGGCCGCCGCGGGCCCCACGGTGGTCGGCGCGATCACGACGTCGCGCTCGAGGGTGGGCTCGGTCGTGTCCGACAGAGCCATCAGGACCGACCTCGCGTGCACGACCTCCTCGGCGCCGCGTGCCGCTTGCTCGCTCGCTCGCTTCGTGGGGGCCAGCCCCAGCAGGTAGGTCGCGTGCTCCTCCGCGCGCCCGAGGAAGAGCGCGACCGACTCGTCACGGAACTCTTCGTCGACTCGCAGCGAATACACTTCGACGCACTCGCTCGGCGCACGCCAGGACAGCGCGATCGGCCGGGTGTCCAAAGAAGCCTCGAGCCCGAGCCGCGCGGTCATCCCGTCGAGCGTGCCTTGCAAGGTCGAGTCGCGTCCTGCGGCCGCCTGCGCCCGCGGCTGCCACCACCAGCGCCAGCCCGCGAGCCCTGCCAGCACCAGCACGAGCGCGGCGAGTGCGGCTCGGGTGGGATCGCGGTGCACGGCCCGCAGGGTACTCGCCGATGCAGTTGTCCGCGAGCCTGCTTTGGCTACCCTGTCGCGCCATGTCGGATCGACCCCGCGACTTCGAGGTGATCAGCTTCGACTGCTACGGCACCTTGATCGACTGGGAGTCGGGGATCATCGCCGCGATGCAGCCCGTGATCGAGCGGCACGAGCTGATCTGCCCCGCTCACGAGCTGCTCGCCGCCTACGCCCGCGCGGAGGCGGCCGTCGAGGCGCACGAGTGGCTGCCCTACCGCGAGGTCCTGCGGCGGACCTTCGCCAGCATGGCCAAGGACCTCGGCTTCGCGCCGCGCCACGACGAGCTCGAGCTGCTCGAGCGGAGCCTGCCGACCTGGCGGCCCTTCGTCGACACGGTCGCGAGCCTGCGCGCGCTGAAGCAGGCCGGCTATCGGTTGGTGATCATCTCGAACGTCGACGACGATCTGTTCGCCGGGACGCGAGACAAGCTCGGGGTCGAGCTCGACGGGGTGATCACTGCCGCGCAGGCGAAGGCGTACAAGCCGAGCACCGCGATGTTCGAGCTGGCGATCGAGCGGCTCGGCGTGCCGGCCGGGCGCTTCCTGCATGCGGCGCAGAGCCTGTTTCACGATGTCGGCACCGCGCGGCGCTTGGGCATGCAGACCGTGCACGTGGTCCGAGACAGCGGGCGGCCAGGCACCGGGGCGACCCCGGATACGGGCGGGGATCCGGCGTATCGTCCGGATTGGACGGTGCCCGATCTGGCGGGGTTGGTCGCGCTGGTCGGTGCGTAATCCGGCCTTTCATGGAGCGTTGGCGCCGACCATGCGTCCGCTTCGCCCCGCCTTGCTCGCCTCGGCCTTCGTGCTCGCCTGCGTGGGCACACCCTTCGTCGAGTCGAAGCTGCGCTTCGACTCGACCCTCGACGCGGACCTCTTCCAGCGGGCGCGCGCCTGCTTTCTCCAACGCGAGCCGGCATGGGAGCACGTGCCCTTGCAGAGGAACCGCTTCTCCATCGATGAAATGTGGTGTCGCGGCGAAGGGGCGGCCGAAAGTCGTTGTGACGAAGAGTTCCAGAAGCGAGAGAACGTCGATTGGTTCAATCTCGCGGTGATCGGGTTGGACCGGAATCGAGACGGGCACTTGGTCATCTTCGCGTTACGGCACAGGCCCGCGCCGGACTGGGACGTCGAGGTGATGATCGCGGAAGGCGTGCTCGCCATCGACTTCATCAGGGGCGACGAGTGGATCTCCGCGGGCAACGTCGCACCCCGCTATTCGATCGAGCGGATGACTTTTTTTGCCGGAGCAGACGATGAGCCCGAGGTAGTGCTGCGGCGACTGCAATCCTCACCGGAGAGCCTGCGCGACGAGATCGTGACGCAGTTGCACGTGCTCGAAGCCCAGGTGATCGAGGGTTTGAATGCAGACGTAGTGTTCGAGTGCGTCGATCGAACCGGCAAACCCGTCCAGCAATGGTCGCCGTGCCTCCGCAGGCCGATCGGGGCGGAGCGTAAAGCCGCAGAGGAGCGGGCGGTGAAGGCTCATGTGGTGCAGATGGCGGAGCTGCTGGAAGAGGAGCACGTTGCGATGCACGCGGCGCTGCTCGAGCTAATGCCGATCGATTGCCTTTGACGGCGAATTCGTGCCAAGCTCGCACGAGTGAGCGCGATGAAGCTCGATCCTCCGTGGAGCACTCGTCGAATGAGGATGTTTTGGTCGATGCGCCGCTTCAGCCTGCTCGCCTCGTTGGCCACGCTCGCGTGCGCGCGCGGCCCTTCGACCGAGTCTGACGACCAGGGCGCGCC
The DNA here is from genome assembly GCA_965649595.1 of uncultured Myxococcales bacterium. Taxonomy (GTDB): domain Bacteria; phylum Myxococcota_A; class Polyangia; order Nannocystales; family Nannocystaceae; genus Plesiocystis. Next base: position 3,935 of record CBFGLP010000539.1, read on the forward strand.
GGATACAGTCGAATCAGCCGATCCGGCCAATCCAGCCGATTCACGCGACTACGTGGGCAAGGACGCCCAGGTCGACTTTGCCCAGCTGCGCTTCGCGGACGCCGACGAAGCGAGCCGCTTCGCTCGTGCGCGAGAGTGCTTTGCCCGCCGCGGCGCCGAATGGGAGCACTTTCCCCTGCGAAAGATCGGCAATTTCATCGAAGAGGATTGGTGTCACGGGGAAGGGGCCCAGCGTGGCTGCGAGGGATCGTTCCGCGATCACCCAGACATCGATTGGGCCAAAGTCGCGACCTTGCATTATGCCAGCGATTGGCCCGAGGTCTTCGGCGTACAGATCGACGCGGGCCGGCGCGGGTCCGGGCAGGGATGGGACGTCGCCCTCTACGTGTCGTCGAATGGCAAGTCGATCGTGGGCGATGGCGCTCACGTCGACTTTCGCCGGGCCGACGATTGGGTGCACGTCGGGAGCTCCTACGCCTACGACATCGCAGAGAGCCACTTCTCCGTGCAGGTCGACGAAGATCCATGGCGCCTGCTCGAGCGCCTGCGCTCGTCGCCCGAGGTCTTGCGCGACGAGGGCGTGACACGCTGGCGCGAGCTCGAGGCTCAGGTCGTCGCGGGGCTTCGTCAGCCCGTCCGGGCTGAAGGGCTCGACGCCGACCAGGTGCGAGAGTGCGAGTACGGCCCCTACGAGGGCGATGGGATCCCGCCGACCTGCACGCAGGTGCCGCTCTCGGCCGAGCGCGAGGCCGAGGAGCTGCGCTTGGTGAAGGCCAAGGTGGCGCGGGTGGTCGAGCTGCTCGAGACGGAGTATGTGGCCATGCACGCGGTGCTGGTCGAGCTGGCGCCGGTCGAGTGCTTCTGAAACATGCCCGCCAAGCGCTACCGCAAGCTCG
>CBFGLP010000540.1:0-2499 GCA_965649595.1 uncultured Myxococcales bacterium
GAGACATGCGGCGAGAGCTTAGGGGCTATGACCGCGAGGCGCTCGCGCAGCGCTGGCGGATGCAATGCTTGCGGACGAGAGGCACCTGGCGCCGAAACCTCGCGCTTGCCCGCGCGGACCGTCCTCGCTTGGCGACGCGGCGACTCGGACCGTCCTCGCTTGGCGACGCGCTACCGCATCGCGCCCGTCGTGTTCGTGTCCTGCAACTCCACCCGACCCCCATCCACACGATCATCTTCGAGGTGCCATCATTCGTCTTCGGACGTGTCCTCCATGCAGATCCCCTTCTTGCACCCTCCCGCCCATCCATCTTCGATACACTCGAACGCTCCCTTGCATACCGCGAACTGCCACGCACACGAGAACGAATTGTGGCAGGCCTTGTCTTCGAGCACGCAATCGTCGTTTTCCCGACCAGTCGAATCGTAGCAGTGCTCGATTCTGTATCCCCAACACGATCCCGCCGCGATCGAGCACCCTTCGATGACACACCTGAGATTTATCGATCCATCCGCGTACGTGACTGGCATTCCATCATCGCATCGAGGTGCCCAACCTCCCGCCGATAATGTCTTCAACACGAACAAGGTGAACAATGTGGCCATCAGGTTCGTCATCATTCCTCACTCGGTCAAGGGTAATCAGCCTCTTCGTAGGCCGCTTCTAGCTCGGCAATGTAGCGATCCCGAGCCAGAGTGAGCAACTGCTCCCTTCGTTCGGGGTTGGCCTCCTGCCGATAGAGGGCGGCCTTTTCTTGGTAGAGCCGCCAAGCTCGCGCGGTCTTTGCTTCGAGCCGCGCCGGGAAGTATCCGCGCTTGGAGTCCCACCAGAGAAACGCTCCTCCACCCACCGCCGCGGCCGAGATCCCGGCCACCGCCGTGAACGCGGAGAACTGGATTCCGAACACCAGGCCGAGCAGGATGGCGACGATGAAGGTGGCCATCGATGCGACGGATGCTCCGAGCGAGAGCCCGATCAGCTGCCTCGGGGTCTTGGGCAGGAGCATGATCTCCGAGAGCATCGTCGCTTCGACCTTCTTGGTCGCGCCGAGGCCGGCGAGAGATCGCTCGACCACTCCCCCCGCTCGACGAGCGAGCGCATTCGGAGCCGTGGGCTCGCTCTTTGGAGCCACGGAGTCGGTCACATGCGCCTGGGCTGCCGCGTCGCCCGAAGCGCGACCATCACTGGAGTTCGGTAGATCCATTGTGGTGACCAGGAAGAGAATTCGTCTCCTGTGCCGCGCGTTGGCTGAATGCCAACACCAGCATCGTGATGAGCCAGAGCGTGCCCATGAAGATCGAGTAGAGCACGGTGGATTTATCTGCGCGGGTGTCCTTGTCGGCGCCGAACGCTTCGAGAAACACGATGGACAGCGCGATCGCACCAAAACACGCGACCGTGACCAACAGCGCCGCCCGGGCTCGCGGCATGGGAGTAAATACGATTGACATTGCTCTCATTGACTCCACTCGTCGGGCTGCGCTCGTTGATTTGCTTTTAGTCTGGATGGTGCGTAGTGTGGACATGAAGTAGAGATGTGGAAGAAGACGAGAGTGTAGTCTTTGTAGGCGATTTCTCGAAACCTTGCAACGGAACCCGCTCCCCAACCCGAGTCGAGGCCGAGTTGGGAGCGACCTGGGTTCGAGACAGAGACAGAATCTCGAGCTCACCCGAGGGAGCAGAAATCGACACACTCTGATGCGAATTGCAGGTGTAGGCTTCTGCAGTTGTCTCTCAGGGACGCAGAATCAGGGATGCAGAAACCTCGTTCGTGCTCGAACGAGGTGGTGTGGTTTCTACCCAGTGAGTCGTACAGCAGTGGAGTTTGATCCACTGCTACTGACCAGAGAGTACTGACCAGAGATTCACACCCCAGCCAGCCGTTGCGGACGAGCAAAAGTGGCCGGCTCGCCCGCCAGCGTCATCTCGACCACCCAGTCCCAGTAGCGCCGTCCGAGCTTGCGCGCCTCGGCCTCGACCCTGGGCACTCGGGTCCGGGCTCGCTCGAACGCCCCCACGCCCAGCGGAACGAGCGGGAGCACGCGCGACCAACCCGGCGAGACCGCGATGGCCAACGAGTCCGCGACCGCGTCGCCGATCAACATACGGCTGAGCTGGCGCGCCATCCCGAGGCGCAGATCGGCTAGCTGGCGGTCGACGCGACGACGCAGGGCTGCCGTGGAGCCGAGCGCACTCGCGTCGGTGGGGCCGATCGACAAGTGCGGCGGCGCTCCCAGCAACGCGGCGGCGAGCGCCCGCGAGTCTTCGTCGGGCTCGCCTTGCGTGCCTTGGATGATCTCGCGCTGCCGCTGCGCCTCGGGGTAGTCGTCGGGCAGCAGCTCCTCGTCCGTTCCCATCAGCCAGCCGACCAGACACCACAGGTGCAGCCAGTCTTCGGCCTCCTCCTCGTCGATGGAGAAGCCGAGCAAGCGCAGGCCCTCGACGTAGACCTCGGAGAAGAGCAGCACGGTGGCGAGCATGTCGTGCTGGTTGATCGGC
>CBFGLP010000541.1:0-2661 GCA_965649595.1 uncultured Myxococcales bacterium
CTTCTCGGTCTCGCCGATGTACTTCGAGACCACCAGCGAGAGATCGATGCGGTAGACGTCGCGCCCGGTCAGCCGGCCGAGCAGCGCCGCGCACATGGTCTTGCCAGTCCCCGGCGGCCCGTGAAAGAGCGCGCGATAGCCCGGGCGCAGCCGAGCGGCCATACCCCACTCGCGCATGAGCGTGTCGCCGTGGACGATGAACATCTGGACCTCCTCGATTGCTCGCAGGGTCGCCGGATGCAAGATCAGGTCGTCCCAGCTCAACGTGGTGTCGAGCCGCTGGGCGGGAAAGTCGATTCCGAGCGAGGGCCGCGGTCGCCGGCCGGTCGTGAACAGGGCCAGCCACTCGGGCGAGACCTGCAGCGCTGCCTTCATCACCGATTGCTCGCGCTGGCCCGACGGCAGCCGCAAGACGCCACGCGTGACGAATGGGTGCTCGGGATCCAGCACCCGCGCCGCCCTGATCCGGGCCTCGAGCGACCCGCCGCCGAGCACGAACGCCAAGGTCTCGATGGTCGGCTCGAACCCATCGTCACTCCGCAAGCCGCCAAACTCGGTGAAGCGACGATCGAAGGTCGCGTTCTTGGTGAAGAACACATCGAGCAATTGTGGGCGCAGGTAGGGGACCAGCGCCAGGATCAGGGCGACCCGCTCTGTGAAGCTCAGCGAGCACTCGCGTACGAACGCGGCATAGGTCGAGGTCGAGTCGCTCGAGTCCGGCAGAGGCAGATCGAAGAGCGGGGTCGAGCTGGCCAGCTGATCGTCTTCCCCGAAGTAGAGGTTGAAGCGAACGTTGAGGGCCACCGTGAGCCACGCCAGCTCGCGCTCGAGCGCGACGAGGTTGGCCGCGACCTGTTCGTCGAGTTGATCGTCCATCACCACTCCACCCGGATCGCGTCGGACATCCATGGCAGCTTTATCCACTCCCACGACCAGGGCAGGCGCTCGAGCACGAGGTCGTAGTCCTCGCGCTCGACCTGCAGCAGCCACGCGCCGTCGCGGGTACGCAGCACCGCCTGCCGTTGTAGGAACGTCACGCGAAAGCCAGACACCGACATTGCATTGAACATCGGCAAATTGTCGATCACCGCCGAGAGCAGACGCTCGCATTCGGCGAGTTGCTCGGTCGCGAGCGGCTGCTCGAGCACGAACTCGTCGAGCGGCGCGAGGCCGCAGAGCAGCTTGGCCAGCGGGACCCGATACTCCGGCGGATCGGTGTCTTCGCTAACCAGCGAGCGCAGCAGCGCGATCGCCTGCATACGCGCGGGCTCGTCGAGGAAGCCCCGCTCGGGGTCGAGCAGACCCACGCGCTCGAAAAACCGCGGCAAGAAGGGCCAGAGCAGCACGAGCCCGGCGTCGTCGACGAACAGCTCGTCGAGGCGCTCGGCCACCCGACGCCGGGCGGCCTGGTTGCGGGGCCGGCTGAGCGCCTGCGCGGCCGCGTCGATTGGGGTGTGGTCTTGGCCACGCTGGAGGGTGTTCGTGGCGGCTCGATTCGACGCTCGCCCGGCTGGGCTCGCGGCGACCTCCAGCAACATCGCGTGCATCCGCGCCAGCACCAACTCTTGGTCGATGGTCGGTGTCGATTGCCCCTCGCCACGCTCTGCGACGATGGCCTCCGCACCTCCCGGGACGCCGACCATGGCCTCGTCGAGCAGCGCGTGGACCCGCGCCAGCAATCCCGGCGCTTCACTCGGCTCGACTGACGCGAGTGAGGAAGGTTCTGCAGCCGCGCGCTCGAGCTCGCGCAGGATCCAAGCGGTCAGCCGCTGGTCGAGCTGCTCGCCGAGCTGCGACACGAGCAGCTCGTACGAGTCGCCTGCCGGACGCTCGAGCGCCGGAGCGCTGGCTCGCGCGGCCGCAATCAGGGCTCGCAGCAACGCGTCCATCCGAGCCAGCAGGCGCGAGCGCTCCGGCTCCTCGAGCGACGCTAGCGGCCCTTCGGCGTCGTCATGCTCGGTGGATGCGAGCGACTCATTGGCCTCGGCACTCGTGCTCTGCTCTTCGGGACTTCGTTCGTCGCGGGTCCGACCTGCCGCGTCTGGCAGCATCGATCGCAGACGCGCCACCGTCCGCGGGTCCACGCCCTCGAGCAATGCGAGCGTCGGGCCCAGCACCTCCTCGAGCGACTCGCCTGGCGAGTTACGCAAGGGCTCGCTGCGCAACAAGCTCGCGAGCACGCGCGCCTCGACGTGCCGCAGCACCCGAGCCAACGCCCCGAGGTCGCCAGCCAGCTCGCGCATGAGCGCGACCAGGGCCCGCGGCGACTCGGCAGCCAGCAGCTCGACGCTGGCCCGCACCGGATCCGAACCACCAGGGTCCGCCCACCACGGCAGGTTGCCGGTCCACGCGTAGATCTCGACCAGCTCCAGCGCGGCCTCGAGCCCCACGTGCATGTCGGCCTGAGGGCGCACGGCCTCGCCCAGCGCCTCGCGCAGCGCACCTTCGAGCTTGCGGATGAAGTCGTCGTCGAAGTCGGCGAGCGCGACCGAGCCGAGATCCAGCTCGAGCCGCTCGATTCGATCGAGGCGCCCGGCGCCGCTCACCTCGCTACATAGACGATCGATTAGCGGAGCGATCCGACGATCGCGCAGCAGGCTGAGGCGCTCGAGCAGATCCTCCCCGACTCCGCGGGATCCGACGGTGAGCTCGATCTCCGCG
>CBFGLP010000542.1:0-1690 GCA_965649595.1 uncultured Myxococcales bacterium
CGGTAGTACCGAGCCCACAGCCGGTAGTGCCGAGCCCGCAGCCGGTAGTGCCGAGCCCGGCCGCGATGGTGTCGGGGGCGTACCCGGTAGTACCGAGCCCACAGCCGGTAGTGCCGAGCCCGCAGCCGGTAGTGCCGAGCCCGCAGCCGGCCGCCGGCAAACCTCCGGGCAGCCAGCGTCGCGGTCCCCCGCGCCCCGAAGCCCACACCATGGTCGGCCTCCCGCCGGGTCCGAGCAGCCCGCCGAGTCCGACCGCTCCGCCGAGTCCGACCGCTCCGCCGAGTCCCCTCCCACCGCGCGAGCAGCAGACCCAGTTCCTCTCGCTCGACGAGATGTTCGACGCTGCCGATGCTCGCATCGAGCCCACGCAGATCCTCGCTGTCGACGAGGTGGTCCCCGACGACGAGCGGACGCGCTGCGTGAGCGAGCAAGAGCTGTTCGGTGGCCGTGCGACCGAAGCCGAGCAGCCGCGCGCAGCAAAACCAGTGTCCGAGCCCGCTCGCGCTCCGACGCCAGCGACCACGACACCGCGCTCGCCGATTTCGCCGATCCCGAGTCGGCCGCTCCCCGGGGCCTCGATCCCGCTGCCCGCGAGCAAGCCGGTCGTGAGCCCGCCAGCTCCGAGCGCGGCGAGCAAGTCGACGTCGCGGGGTCGCCAGGGCGAGCTCGCGCCGCCCGATCCGTCCGAGTTCACAAAGCCGGTCGAGGTCATGCCGCCGACCCCCTATGTCGGCTACGTCGATCCGCGCAAGCTCGACGACGACGATGATGACGATGACGACGAGCAGCACCCCGAGACCGCGATCGTTCATCAAGGCGAGCTGCTGAAGCTCATGACCAAGGGCAAGCGGCCCGAGTAATTTGCTAGACTCGCGCTCCCGATGCCCGAGCTGGACGCAGCGGTCTCGCAGGTCTACGGGGCCTACATCGACGAGCTCGGCGGCGCGATCGCGTCGCTGCAGCCGTGGTGGCAGCAGCTCGAGGCTCGCGATGGTCGCTCCGCGCTGCGCCTGCGCTGGCCCGCCGGCGTCGCCTCGCACCCGCGCGTGCTCGCGATCTTTCGCGACTTCCACCGCCGGTTCAGCGAGCTCGCCCAGCGCCCACTGTCGGACCCCGAGGCTCGCTTCGACGAGCGCAAGGCGTGGGCGGACGACGCCGCGTGGGGAGACGGCTTCGAGCCGGTGCCGCTGATCCCGATCGCTCCGGAGCGCCTGCTCGTCGATCGCCTACAGGTCGAAGCTCCGCAGCTGCACGCCGCGATGAGCTCGTTGAGCTCGTTGGTCATGTCACCGATCGGTGAGGCGCCCGTGCCTCGGCCGAGCTTGCGCGCGCTCGCGCCCGTCGAGCTGGATCCGAGCCGTGCACGTCGCTTTCACGTCGCGCATCGCCACGGGATCGAGCGGGGGATCGAGCGCTTGCTCGCCGCCCCGGCGGACGTCCGGACCACGCAGATCGACCCGCTCGCGCTCGACGAGGCGTCGGAGTTTCACCGGCTCGCCCACCATGCCTATGCCCGCGAGCTCGAGCTCGCGCTGACCGAGGCGGAGCGCTGGTGGGCTCGCGAGCTACACCTGCGCGACGCCCAGGGGATGACCAGCCGAGAGGCGGCTGACGATGTCTTCGCGGCGCACCCATGCGGCCCGGTCTCGCATCCGCGGGTGCTCGGCGTGATCCAGGCGTACTGGGTCCT
>CBFGLP010000543.1:0-4825 GCA_965649595.1 uncultured Myxococcales bacterium
CGTGCACGAGGTCGGCCACAACCAGGGCTTCCAGCACGTCGCCTGCCCCAACGCCGACGCGGCCGGGCCCGACCCCACGTACCCCTACGACGACGGCAAGATCGGCAACTGGGGCTTTGGCATCCGCGCCTTCGACCTCCACAACCCCACGGCCAGCCACGACTACATGACCTACTGTGGCAACACCTGGGCGTCGGACTGGACCTTCAACAAGGCGTTCATCCGGATCCGCACCCTCACCGCGTGGGACTACGAGGACCAGGGCCAGGGCGACGCTGGCGTCCCCTCGCAGGACCTGCTGGTCGGCGCGCTCTATCCCGACGGCAGCGAGGAGTGGTTCACGATCCAAGGCGGCGTGCTGCCCGAGCAGCTGCGTGCCGGCGAGGCGCTCGAGTTCGGCATGGGCGGGCAAGTGGTTCAGCAGCCCGCGGTCGTGCGCACCCTGAGCGACGACCAGACCCAGTGGGTCTACGCGCCGGTGCCCGAGGGCTTCGACGTGCGCGACCTCGACTCGCTCGCGCACCTGCGTGATGGCATGCGGCGGGACGTGGATCCGGCCGTGATCAAGGTGCCGGTCGCGGGCACCGACATCTTGGCGCCGAACTGATCGATCGCTCGGCGATTCCGCCGCTCGCCTGCTAACATCGAGGGCGGTTCGGGACTCCGAGCCGCCCTCTCGCATGTCTCGGGTCCACAATCTCGCCCTGTTGATGCTGGTCCTACTCGCGGCGACGTCGGCCTGTGAAGCCCCTCGCGCTGCCTCGGGGGAGTGTGCGTGGCGGAGTGCGATTCGACGCAACCTTGCGCCGCTGGGCAAGCGTGCAATCGAATCCGTGTGTGCGGGGAAATCTGCGATTTGCTCGGCCAAGACTGTGAGCCGGGGTTCAACTGCCTGCCGACCGGAGACAATGACGGGCTCAACGACGGCGGCATGGGAGCCCGCGTCGCTGCGGGCGGGCAGGGCTATCTGGACGGCTGCGATCCTTTGCGGAGCGACTGCCAGGCTGGGCTGAGCTGCGAGCAAACCTCTCCGCCCCCCTGCGATCTCGCGCAGCAGGGTGGGTGCTGCGTGCCCTATTGTGATCCTGCCGCGTCCGACCCCGGGTGCCTGGACGAAGCGCCGACTTGCGATCCCCTTCGAGACGGACCCGTCGGCGTCTGCATGGACTGAGCGCCCGCGCGAACCAAATCAGCTCCGATGATGAGTCCGGTGCGACCCCGCCGCTCGAGCTATTGGGGGTTTGTCTGCTCGGCGCGATCAGGCACCACTGGGTTGATCGTCGTGCAGATCAATAGCTGGTTCGGATGCCCAACTGCCCACCCACCTCGATCGGCTGCCGGAGCTCGAGCACGTAGAGACCAGGCTGGACGTCGAGAGGAAGGACGGGCTCCTCCGCGCTAACGCTCAATCCCGCCTCGTCGGCACACGATGAGCCGCAGCGCGATAACGTCGCGCGGCTCCCAGCAACGACATCCCCAGTCAGTTGGACCCAAAAGTACGGTGATTCAGGAATTCCAATTTCGACAAGAGCCTCATAGATCAGCTCGTCGCTAAAGGGGCCAGTCACATCCTGTGCGGCACAATCCATGTCGATGACGAGGGTCTTCGGGTCACCGAAGTCAGGTGTCAACTGCGCGATGGGTTGCTCGGCTCCATGGCAGAGCAACACGTCTTCATGCATCGTGCGTGCATCACACTCCGGATAGGCGAGGTAAGCCGCCCACAACCCTTCCCAGGAATCATCATAAACATCCTCGACCAATGGGGCCCAATCTTCGAATGGCATGGACCGGGATGTATCCTGCTCCAATCGTCGAAGCGCTCCAAAACCACCACGTCCTAGCAGGAACGCTACGAAATGAGCCGCCCGTTCATACTGAGATCCAGTCCGCATTTCCTCGCGCCCTTGGATCACCTGCAAGAGTTCGTCCCGTGAAACCGGTGGCCCGGCGTACTCGCCCAGCAGAGTCGCCAAGCCCTCCTCTAACACCCCGGGGAGCACGTCGGCCCGGGCCGCGTGCACCAACTCATGCTCGTGGGGCACTCTCTCGGCGTAAATGATGTCGCCATCCGCACACCCAGTAGCGCCCTTCGGGCACGGCGTCCCAGCCAATCCCTGAGGCATCCAATAGTAATGGACTTTCTTTGGCGAATCGCCAAAGAGGACCTGAAGCGCATGCACGCGACGCGCCAGCGCTTCGAAGGTACCTCCGCACACCGGCTCCGGACCAGCCAAAACAAGCAGTTCGGAGTTCTCGAGCACTGGCGGTAAGTCCAATGTGGGCTCATCCGCGAGACACGAAGTGGACGTCACCATGATGGCTAGCCCACCGACGCGAAGTGACATTCGTGAGCACATCAGCCCGGTGCCTAGCATGGCTACGGTTCGAAGGCCGAAGCGGCTCGGATTGCCTCCGAGCCGCCTCGCTGCGAGGATCTGATTCAGTATCAGCCCCGCCGCCGGCGAACGCTGCCGAGCAGCACCAGCCCGAACAACCCGAGCAGGGCCCCGCCGCCGCGCTCCTCCGTCGAGCAGTTGCAGCCGCCGTCCCCACCTTCGTCATCGAATCCGAACGTGTCGACCGGCCCATCACCGACCTCGTCGGCGTTGCCGGTCGAGTCACCCTCGTCACCACCCGACTCGCCGCCCGTGTCACCCTCGTCGGTCGTGGTGTCGTCGGTCGTGGTGTCGACGTCGTCGTTGTTGGTGTCGGCGTCGTCTCCGATGCTGAGCACGCAGCCGCTCGAGAGGGTGAGGCCGAAGATGCCAGCGAGGGTGAGCAAGGAAAGGTTCTTCATCATGGTCTCCGTGTGTTCCAGTCGTAGGCCACCAGGTGGCCTGAGGGGCGTGCGACCGACGAAAGGACCGTCGGTCGATTCAACCGCCATCGCTCCGATTGCGCGTCTGCGAGGGCGTAGGGGGGGAGCGGGGCGAAGCCCGCGGGGATCGGACTTCTAGCAGCGGACCCGGCGAGGACCAAATTGGCACGCGCACAAAGGACGTGAGTTGACGTTCATCATCGATTGGCTCGTGGTTGGTGATTGGCGATGGCGAGCCCGCGGCGATCCCACGACCGAGCAACGAATCGAGGGCCCCACCCCGTCCGTCGGGAGCGACCCCGACCACTTGGAGACGCTCGCCCACAGCAGAGTGCTGTCGCTCTGATCTGGAGGTCGCGCTGATCTGGACGTCGCGGGTGCGGCTAATCCAAGTACTTGATCTCGGTGACCAGCCCGTTCTCGATCGCTAGCTGAACCTCGCTCGAGGTGCCGTCGCAGTCGATGTTCTGGCGCACGTACTGGTCTTCGTAGGGTCCGCTGGTGCAGCGAATATAGGTCTCGTAGCGAACCGTGCGGCCTCGCGCCTCGGCCATCCGCACGTCGGCCGGCAGCCCCCACGCCATGTGTGCCGCGAACTCCTTGAACCCGACCTGCACTTCGCGGCGCTCGACGGCTTGCCGCTCCACGTCGGACAGCTCGGTCCAGCGCTGCCACAAGCCGAGCTTCTCCAGGAAGCCTTGCCGCTCGGACTCCTCGAGCCGCAGGTACTCGAGCTGCCGACCCTCGTCTTCGATGACGTAGTAGAAGTTGCGAGCGGGGGTCGGCAGGCGGTCTGGGTTGGGCGTGCACGCCACGCTCGAGATCAGCGACAGCGCGAGCAGCAGCGCGATGCCGTGGCGAGTGCGAAGGGCCATGGCGAGGCATGATAGGGAAACGCGGTCGCGGGGCAAGTACGCCCGATGCTCTCGAACAGCTGGCGTGCCGAAGGCGCGATTGTCCAGCAAGCCCCAGAGCCCGGTATTTTGACCTTTTGGAGCCTGCGTGGTATACGTGTTGGCCCGCGGCCGCACACGTGCGGTCCACGGACAGCGTCGGCGCTCAGCCGAGCATCCGAGTCGGCCGCCCCCGGCCGAGCATCCGAGTCGGCTCCCCGAGCCGAGAATTGCCGTCCTCCATGGCCGAGTTCCAAGTAGGCGATAAGGCCGTCTACCCCGGTTACGGGGTCGCCGAGATCACTGGGATCGAGAACCGGGAGATCTCGGGTCAGCAGCAGAAGTTCTACGTGTTGCGGGTCCTTGGCAAGGAGATGACCCTCATGGTCCCGATGAGCAACGCCGACTCGGTCGGGTTGCGCAACATCATCGGCGATCGGGAGATCGAGGAGGTCTACGAGGTGCTCCGCCGCCGGGGCGAGAAGATCTCCACCGCGACCTGGAACCGCCGCTATCGCGAGTACATGGAGAAGATCCGGACCGGATCGCTGATCGAGATCGCCACGGTGTTGCGCGATCTCTGCTTGCTGCGCAGCGACAAGGATCTCTCGTACGGCGAGCGCAACATGCTGGAGAACGCTCGCGCGCTGCTCGTGCAGGAGCTCGCGCTCGCCAAGAACCTCGGCGAGGACGTGGTCGAGCGCGAGATCGAAGCGCTGTTCGGCTGAGCTCGCTGGCTAGCGCTTCGTCGGCCCGTCCGGTCCGAAGGGCAGCGAGGACACTCGCCCCCACGCGATCGTGATCGGTAGCGGCTTTGGCGGACTCGCCGCCGCCATTCGGCTCGGTGCGCGTGGATACCGCGTGACCGTGCTCGAGCGTCGCGATCAGGCCGGCGGTCGGGCCTATGTATATCGCCAAGACGGCTTCGTGTTCGACGGTGGACCGACGGTCATCACCGCTCCCTTCCTGCTCGAGGAGCTGTGGGAGCTGTGTGGCCAGCGGATGAGCGACCACATCGACATGCGCGAGGTCTCGCCCTTTTATCGGGTCCGCTTCCACGACGGGGCGGTGTTCGATTACCAGGGCGACGCCGAGGTGATGCGCGAGCAGA
>CBFGLP010000544.1:0-2882 GCA_965649595.1 uncultured Myxococcales bacterium
GTCGGGGAGGACCCGTAGCAGCTTGGCAAGTCCCCGAGCCAGCGTGGTCACCGTCAGCTCGTCCATGTTCTGCAGCGGGTCATCCAGCACCAGCAGCCCGAGCGGATTACTGACCCGCGGCGCGCACAGCAAGAAGAGCGCGAGCACGAACGCGTTCAGCTGGGCGGTGTTCAAGCGCAGATCCGCCCGCGCACGTGTGCCGCCGCGCTCCGTGCCGGTCTCGAACTGAAGCCGCGCGACCTGTCCTCGCTCTTCGTAGCGCAGCAGCACGTCCTCGTAGGCCCACCGGGCCGGCGTGAACAAGGCCATCAGCTCGTTCAGCGCATCCACCAAGCCGTGGGTCGTGTCGTCCCGCGCAGCCAGGCGGGCGACGAAGCTCTCCCGCACGGCCTCGCCGATCAGCTGCGCCTCCCGGCTCGCCCGATAGGTCTCGTCGAGTCGACGCATCACGGCCCGCAGATCGATCCTCGTCCGGTCGATCCTCGTCCGCGGGTCGATCCTCGTCCGCGGTTTTGCCTGAGCGAGCCCGGGCTCCGATCGCGCAAGCTTCTGCCGAGCCGCCGCACGAGCGCCTGCGTGACGAGCGACGACCATCGAGCCGAGTTGCTGCACTTCGTCGCGGACCGGCTTCGGCACCGCAACTGCAGCCGCAACCGGTGTCGGCGGCACAGCTCGGCGCACGGGCTCCGGCTGGCGTGCCGGCGCTGCCGAGACGCCCTCCGCTACCTCCGCCAGCGCCGGCTCTGGTCGTGGCGCAGGCATGCTCGGCTGCTCCGGGGCATCCGACAACGCAGCCAACCCCTCCGCCACGCTCGGAGCGTCTTGCTCCCCCTGCCCTCGTGGACCGCTCGGCTCCTCCCACCCCTCCTCGCTCGTCTGGCGCAGCCGCTGCAGCGGTCCAAGCATCCGCTCCACCCCCTCGATCAGCGGCGTCGTCCATCCACGTGGACCGATCGCCCGACCCGCGAAGCTCGTCGGCCCGTGCTCGATCGCCTGCCGGATCCGCTCGCCGAGCCCGAGCTCCTCGCTCGAGCTCGGAGCCAACCACTCCCCGACACGATCCAGCGCGCCGACCTCCTCGTCGTCCAGTCGCACACGCGCAGCCGCGAGCGGCCCGCGCTCGCGCTCGTGGCCAACACTTCCACCGCTGCGCTCCTGCTCGAGCGCAGCGCTCAGCTGATCCCGCCGACGTGCCCAACGATCGCGCGCCTGGACCAACGCATCGATCGTCTCCGCGTCCGTCCGCGCGAGCGAGCGCAGCAGCTCGCCGGCCTCGTCAGCCTCGTCGAGGCGCCGCTCGTCCCAGCCCTGCGCGCGCGCATGCACCAAGGCCGCGAGGATCCGCCGCTGCTGATCGACCAGCTCGCACAGGGCCCCGAGCTCGAGCCACTCGTCGACGATCTCTGCGTAGTCTCCGAGCAGCTGCGGACGGGCCTCATCGTGCCACCACGGAGCGACCCGCTCGAGCGAGCGCTTGGCCTGCTCGAGCGAGCCGATGCGCTCGTCGAGATCATCGAACACCCGCTCGAGCTCGAGCGCGAGCGCGGGCAGCAGCGCCTCGTCGACACCGACGTAGCCGTGTTGGTTCAGGCGCTCGAGCAACGAGGGGAAGCTCGGCAGCTGACCTTGCAGCGCCGCCAGATCATCGAGCCCAATCGGCAGCAGGACATCGAGCAGATCACGGCTCAGCCGGCCTTCGCCGACGCCCGCGAGCTGCTCGACGACCACGTCGTGGAGATCCTGGCTCTCGCGCCGACGCTGGCTCAGCCACTCGCCAACCCGCGCCGGCAGCCGCTCGATCCGGCGGCCAGCCTCGCTGACGGCGTCGCGCCAGCGCTCGCGCACGGCCGCTTCATCGGCGAAGAAGGCCGCGAGCAGCTCGGCCGCCCGGTCAACGTCGCTCGAGCGAGCGAGGCGATCCATGACCGTCTGATCCAGCCGGAACGAGGCTGCCCGGGCGCCCGGGGCCAGCGGCTCTGGTCGTGTGCGCTCGGCCAACGAGAAGCTGCGCTGCTTGCCCTCGCGGTCGTGCAACGTGACGCGAGCCGGCTTGTCGCTGAGGCGATTGCGGATCACCGGCGCGTAATCATCGATGCCGGCCAAGCGCTCGATCGCTCCGGTCAACATCAGCTCGAGCGCCTCGACCAACGACGACTTGCCGCTCCCGTTGTGACCATGCAGCAGGTGCAGACGCGTGCGTGGGTCCAGCTCGAGCACGCGCACACCCGGCAGCCGGTAGTCCTCCAGCTCGATCCGCGCGAGCGAGCTGGGCGCTGGCGAGCGACTCGACTTGTCCCCGATCTCGGCAAACCAGCGCTCGGCGTCGCGTAGCAGCCAGGGGAACGCGCGGCGAAGATCGTCCTCGGCGAACTCACCCGCGCTGCACGGCAGCAGGTTGATGCCGATCGCGTGCAGGCACTCGGTCTCGAGCGCGAGGTCCCGCAACAGCGCGCCGACCTCCTCGAGCAGATCGTCCTCGCTAGCAAGGCGGCGACTCGGACCGCCGCGCTGCTCGTCGACGAGGTGCACGAGCACCAGCTCGACCGTGAACACCTGACGATCACCGGTGTCGCCACGCTCGGACAAGAGCAGGTGACGCAGGTAAGTCGCCCGGTCGACGAGCTCCCGCACGCGATCCTGGATCACCTGCGCCGGCATCCCCGACTCGGCCGGCAACACCTGAACGACCCCGAGCGTGCCGAGCCGGTGGTCGACGATCAGCAGATCGATCTCGGGCTCGAAGTGATCGGCGAAGCGCAAGGCCGGCGCGACCATCAACATCCGAGGCGGCCGACGCGGGCCGGTCGAGCCCGGCAGCCACGCGACGTCGCAGGCGCGGCAGATATCGTCATCGGCGACGAGCAGCTGCACGGCCAGCTGCT
>CBFGLP010000545.1:0-3744 GCA_965649595.1 uncultured Myxococcales bacterium
GCACATGTAGTTCAACGCGCCGTCTTTGACGGGGCCGTAGTGGTCTTGGACGAGGGGATCGCCGAGTATCTACGTGGAACGTCTCCCCACGTCAGCGGTTCGCTGGAGGCGGCCACGATCGAGCACACACTCGCGGTCGGCTTCGATGGAGCAGTGATGTATCCATCCGATTACCATCGAGCTCGCCACTTTGTATCGTTCTTGGTCTACGAGCACGGCCTCGATTCCGTCATGCAATTGTACTTGGCAACTCCTCGAGGCATCACCCGGGAGGAGTTCAGCCAAGCATCGCTCGATATCCTCGGCGCGACGCTCGACGAATTGCTAGCCGCCTACGCTGAGTATCCCGAATGCCCCGAGGAGCGCGATCGCGCCAAGATCTACGAGTGCAGCAGGGACCCCATCCTCGAGCTCGGACCAGGGGACGAGGAATTCTTGCAGCTCGATGCGTCATGCAGCCACCCAGACGCCGTCGGGCCCAAGGCCGGCGTCTTCCACCTCTCGTACCAGATTCGCATCGTCGAAGACGGCGACTACAGTTGGTCCGTATCGTCGCACGATCCGCTCGCCAGCCTCGAGGGCGCTACGATTCGCCTCGAGCAATGTGCGAGCTGCGGTGACGGAGCCGTTGGATTCGTTCGCCTTTGGGACCCGAACTTCGTCCCCTTTCCCGAGTGGCTCCCGGCCGGCGATTATGCGCTCGAGCTGCAGCTTCCGCTCGGCTTCGAGGGTCCGGTCATCCTGGAGCTCCACGGCTGAGCTCGGCGATTTCGGCCCGAGCCGCGGTGAGCTCAAGGATGCGACAGCACCAGCCCGACCGTGTTCGAGAGCTGGTTCGCCCACGCGATGTCCGGCACGCCGTCGAGGTTGAGATCGCCGACCCGCGCCGACACGGGCGTCGACCCGGTCGCCCACCAGCGCGCCCGTTCGAACACTCCACCCGGAGAGACCTGCACCCACATCTCGATCAGATCGCTGCCCCGACACGCGATCACCAGGTCGTTGTGGCCGTCGACGTTCATGTCCGCGATCTCGACCGACTGCGGGCCAACGCACACGTCCAAGACGAACCGGTCCGAGAACCCGCCCTGATCGTTGCCCATCAGCAGCGAGACGGTGTTGTCGTTGGTCTCGGCGATCGCGAGGTCGAGGTCGCCGTCCATGTCGAGGTCGCCCGCGCTGACCCACCACGCGCCGTTGCCGATCGGGTGGTCGACCTGCTCGGAGAAGCTGCCATCACCAGCGCCGTGCAGGAGGATCAGCTCGCCTTCACCGAAGGTCCCCTGGGTCACGACCGCGAGATCGAGCGCGCCGTCGCTGTCGAGGTCGGCCAGCCGCGAGTGACCGGGCGTCCCGGACATCGCCAGCGTCCCGATCAGCTCGGGCCCGCCCGGGCCCCCGCGAAGCAGCGCGATCGAGTCGGGCAAGGTCACGACGAGATCGTCGATGCCGTCGCTCGTGATGTCGCCTGCGCCGATCGTGCTCGCGGCTCCTGGCACGGTCTCGCCGATCGGCGGAGAGAAGCTCATGCCGCCGTCGTTGCCGAGCACGAACGCCGAGTTCGACTCGTAGTTGGCGGTCGCGATGTCGACGTCGGCGTCACCATCGAAGTCGCCGACCGCGATGCCGACCGGCAGCGCCTCACCAGCGTCCCACCCGGCCGCGTCGGCGAAGTTGCCGTTGCCGAACCCGCGCAGGACGTGGCTGTAGTGCGTGGCCGAAGGCGGCTGCAGCCAGTCGGAGTTGGGCACGGCGAGGTCCGGGCGGCCGTCGCTGTCGAAGTCGGCGATCTCGAGCGCGCAGGGATCGATGCCGGATGGGATCGCGGGCGCCTGAACCTGGCAGATCTCGCCCGGCTGAACGATGCCGTCCCAGCAGCTCTCGCTGATCTCACCGCCGCTACCAGGCTCCTCTTCGAGCTCGTCCTCGTCGTCGGCCTCGTCGGCGAAGCTGGAGAAGCCCTCGTGATCGTCATCGAGGAGCCGACCGCACCCACACGCGAGCGCGAGCACGAGGCAAGGTATGCAGAGACGCAGCGTGGACTCGAGGGCGGACGAGACAGTCATCGATTCTCTCCCAGTGAGCGATGTTCGCACTTCAAGAGGTTCGCGCCAAGCGCAGGATTCGCGAGGTTTGCAAACGAAAGTAGGATGCGCCGGTCGACGTGCCTCGCCTGCTCCGCATCCCCCTGTCCGGTCTCGCCTTCCTGGTCTTCTACGGAGGCGCGGCCGTGGTCGCGTTCTTGCTGCTCCCGCTTCGCAAGCGACGGCTCCGCCACTTGCCCGAGGCCGAGCGCGCGCGCGAGCTCGATCGCTTCTTCATGACCTGCTACCGGTGGGCGGTCGAGTTCATGGCCAAGCTCGGGCTGCTGCGTTATCGCCTGCCCGAGCTGCCCGCCGATCTGCCGCCGCAGCCTTGGGTGATCGTCGCCAACCATCCCTCGCTGCTCGACGTGCTCTTCATCAAGGCCGCGCTGCCCGGCGTGGTCGTGCTGGTCAAGGCCGCGCTGTTCAAGGAGCCCGCGCTCAAGCGGATCCTCGTGACCCACGGCGACTTCGCCGGGCTCGACAAGCAAGACCAGCGGATCGGAGAGACCTCGGTGCTCGATACCTTCGTCGAGCGGCTCGCGGCCGGGCGCAGCGTGCTGGTGTTCCCCGAGGGCACCCGCTCGCCGGCGTGGCGACTGCGACGCTTCCGACGTGGCGCAGCCGAGGCCGCGATTCGAGCCGGCGTGCCGATCGTGCCGGTGTTCGTGCTCAACGATCCGCCCGTGCTCAAGAAGGGCGACAAGTGGTACGACATGCCGAGCCGCGTGCCGGTGTTCGAGCTCGAGGTGCTCGAGCCGATCGACACGAAGGGGCGCGACTCCAAGAGCGTGACCGCCGAGATCCGCGACCGCTTGGCCGAGCGGCTCGAGGCGGCTCGGCTGCGCTCGGTCGAGCGGGTCCGGGGCGGGCACGGCGGGTGAGTCTCCGGCCCTGATGATCGGATCACCGGGCTTCGAAGCGCGATAAGCTGTCCACACGTGCGCCCGGAGCTTCGCGGCGTGGGGCTGGGCTGGCGGCCCGAGTTGGCCGGCGATCTGCTCGCGGATCCCTCGGCGGTCGACTTCGTCGAGGTGATCGCCGAGAGCTGCTTCGTCCAGACCAAGCTGCGCAACGAGGCGCTCGCGCTCGCGCGCGTGTGGCCGGTCGTCGTGCACGGGGTCAAGCTCTCGCTCGGCAGCGGCGAGGGGATCGACGAGGATCGAGCGCGGCTGCTCGGCAAGCTGGCCCGCGAGCTGGATGCGCCGGTCGTGTCGGAGCACGTCGCCTTCACTCGCGGGCGCGAGCGAGAGATCGGCCACCTCACTCAGCTCCCTCGCACTCGCGCAGCGATCGCTACGGTCGCCCGCAACGTCGCGCGAACCCGCCGGCACCTACCCGACGTCCCATTCCTGCTCGAGAACGTCGCGTTCACGCTCCGCTGGCCCGACGACGAGCTGGACGAGGCGAGCTTTTATGAGGAGGTCGTCTCAGCGACTGGCTGCGATCTCCTGCTCGACTTGAGCAACCTGTGGGCCAACGCCGTCAACGAGGGGCTCGATCCGCTCATGGTGCTGTGCCGCTACCCGCTCGAGCGCGTGGCCATGGTCCACCTCGCGGGCGGGGTCTGGGAGGACGGGTTCTACTTCGACACCCACGCCGCGCCGCTCGGCGAGCCGGTGCTCGAGCTGTTGCGCGAGCTGATCGTGCGGCGGGGGCC
>CBFGLP010000546.1:0-4582 GCA_965649595.1 uncultured Myxococcales bacterium
GCTCGAGCGCCTCCTTGCCGGTCGCGGCGGTGACCGCCGGGATGCTGAGCAAGAACGAGAAGCGCGCCGCTCGAGCGCGCCCGAGCCCGAGCGCGAGCCCGGCCGCGATCGTCGAGCCCGCGCGCGAGATCCCCGGCGTGACCGCGAACAGCTGCGCGACGCCGATGAGGAGCGCCTGGCCAGCGCTCGGCGGGGCGAGCTGATCGTCCTCGGGCGCCCTGCGGCGATGCGTGAAGCCGAGCATCGCAGCGGTGAGCAGCAAGGCGGCGCCGATCCAGCGGACCTCGCCCTCCATTTGGACGACCGCGTCCTCGACCCCCGGTATCAACACCACGACCAAGGGCAGGCTCGCGAGCACGATCGCCGCCGCGATCGGGCGGGCCCAGGGGACCTCCGCCGGATCCACGAGCCCCCGCAGCAGCTCGAGCAGGTCGCGGCGGAACACCACCAACACGGCGAGCAGCGTCCCCGCATGAACCACGATGTTGAAGGTGTGTCCGGCCTTCTCGGCGTCGATGCCGAGCCAGGCCTGCGCCAGCGAGAGGTGCCCCGACGACGAGATCGGCAGGAACTCGGCGATCCCCTGCAGCGCGCCGAGGAACACCGCGAGCCCGTAGCCCAGCTCCTGGGCGCCAGCCGGGTCGAGTCCGAGACCGAGCATGCCGCCTTGTATCGCGGCGCCGCTGCGCTCGCTAATCTCGTGCCAACTCGGATGACCGAACCTGCGAGCGAGCGGACCTCATGACTGCGCTGTGGGCAGCGTTGCTGGTGCTCGCGCTCGTCGGCCTCGTGCAGTCGCTCGCGTGGATCGGCGGAGCGCGTGCGTCGGGTGGCCGACGCCTGCTCGGGGTGTTCCTAGCTCCGCTGGCGCTGGTCGTGTTCGTGCTCGCGCTCGTGAGCCTGCGCGTGCCGGGCGTGTGGGGCTGAGTCATCCGAACAACGCGCTCTTCGCCGACTCCGAGATCAGCACTACTCCCGGGTGCTTGAGCCGTCGCTCGACCGTGATCGCGTAGAACTGCTCCTTGATCGCGTCGGTCCGCCCGATCACCTGCACGTTGTACTGCCGCTTGATCTCCTTCTCGATCGCCGAGGGCCCCGCGAACGCGCCGACCCCCGACTGGCCGAACACCTTCATCAGCGCGCTGTCGTCGAACTGCCCGAGGATCTCGGGGTGGACGTCGAGCTCGTCGAACCAGCGGTCGAGCTCGCGGCGGATCATCGTGCCCGGCATCGGCAGCAGAAAGGGCGCGCGGTCGAGCGAGCGCGGGAACCCGCGCTTGAGCTTGGCGGCCAGCGCAGGAGCGGCGAACAAGCTCAGCCCGCACTGCCCGAGCGGGTGGTTGAAGGCCTTGACGCTGACGTCGGACCCGAGCGGCACGTCCGAGATCACCAAGTCGAGCTCGTGGCGGGCGAGCTGGGCGAGCAGACGATCGAAGCGGTCTTCCTGACAGACCACGTGGAGCCCCTCGCCGAGGCGCAGGGCCGGCTCGATCAGGCGGTAGGCGATCAGCTTGGGGATCACGTAGGTCACGCCCACGACCAGCCGCAGCGGTCGTCCGAGCGGGCGCTCGTGCAGCACGTCGAGCAGCTCGCGACCGAGCGAGAAGATCTCGTCGGCGTAGCGGAACGCGACCCGGCCGGTCTCCGTGAGCAGCAGCCGTCGACCCGAGCGATCGAAGAGCGGGACGCCGAGCTGATCCTCGAGCGTCTTGATCTGCGTGCTGATCGTCGGCTGCGAGAGGTGCAAGCGCTTGCTCGCGGCCGCGATGCTGCCCTCCTTGGCGACCATCCAGAAGTAGAGGAGGTGGTGGTAATTGAGCCACTGCATGGCTGGGCCGATATCTTCGAGAGAGTCTAAGTGACTGCTCGATGATTTTGTAATGCTCGAACTATCAGATCGCGGTCCCGACCTTGAACTAACCTGATCCATGCTCTGCGTGCGCGGCGCTCGTGATGACGGCTGGGTTGCTCATGGCTGCTCGTGGGCCACGATCGCCGGATCGAGCACGAATTCGCGTGATCTCGTGCGAACATGGCCGTCAGCGTGACACTTAGGTTTTATCGAACGGTCAGTACATTTTTTCCGACTTGATCTAACATTGGACCAGGCTAAGACAACCTACTGCCCCGCCGCGCCAGCATCATGGACAGCCACGAGCAGACGCAGGTCGAGACGAGCCCACCCGGGGTCAATCAACAGCCGGCCGCGTCGGCGCTCACGCGGGCGCTCGAGCTGGCCGCGTCGGCGGCTGGCGTGGTGGTCGATCCGCGCAGCGCCTGGGAGGCTGCGGCGGCCGGGATGCTCGAAGGCCGCGGCGACTGGGAGCTGATCTTCGTCCACGCGAGCCGACGCGCAGGGCTGCGGGCGGTCAGCTTCGAGATGCTGCGGACCGCCGACGTCGAGGCGCTTGCCGAGCTCGGCGCTCCGGCGGTGCTGTGGTTGGCGGGCGGGGGCCGCGGGCGCTGGGTCGTGCTGACCGAGGCGCGTGGCAACCAGCTCGAGCTCGCGCTCGTAGATGAGCTCGGTGAGCGTCGCCGCCGGATGAGCGTCCGCCAGCTGGTGCTGTGGCTGTGCGAGCAGGCCGATCCAGACGCGCCGCTGCGCTGGTTGCAGGTCGAGGCCCGGCAGCCGTTCGTCAAGCTCGAGTCGACCGCGCTGCTGGCCTCGCTCCGCCCGACCGAGCCGAGCGTGGCGGGCAGGGTCTCGGCGCTGCGCCGGCTGATCGCGTTCGCTCGCTTCGAGCAGCAAGACCTCGGCGTGATCGTGCTCTACGCCCTGGCGATCGGCGGCGCGACCTTGGCGGTGCCGGTCGCCGTGCAAGCCTTGGTCAACACGATCGCGCTCGGAGCCGCGTTGCAGCCGCTGGTCGTGGTGACCTTGCTGCTGCTGATCGGGCTCGGCTTCGTCGCGGTCTTGCAGGTCCTGCAGGCGGTCGTCGTCGAGATGATCCAGCGGCGGCTGTTCGTGCGGGTCGCTGCCGACCTGGCGCGACGGCTCCCGCGGCTCGCTCACGAGGCACGCGAGCGCTACCACCCGCCCGAGCTGGTCAACCGTTTCTTCGACGTGCTGACCCTGCAAAAGGCCGGCGCCGCGCTGCTGCTCGACGGCCTCGCGCTGGCCCTGCAGACGCTCGTCGGGATGCTGCTGCTCGGCTTCTACCACCCGGTCCTGCTCGCGTTCGACATCGCCTTGGTGATCGGGCTCGCGCTGCTCGTGCTCGTGATCGGGCGCGGGGCCGTGGCCAGCAGCGAGAACGAGTCGACCCGCAAGTACGCGCTGGTGTCGTGGCTCGAGGACGTCGCTGCCAACCCGCTGCGCTTCTCGAGCCCGCGCGCGCGGGCGTTCGCCGACGCGCGGGCCGAGGTGCTCGCGCGCGGGTGGTTGCAGGCTCGCAGCACCCACTTTGGCAAGCTCATGCGGCAGCTCGTCGGCGGCGTGGGCCTGCAGGTGCTGATGACCACCGCGCTGCTCGGGATCGGTGGGTGGCTGGTCATCCAACGCCAGCTCACGCTCGGTCAGCTCGTCGCCGCCGAGCTGGTCATGTCCGCGATCGGCTACGGCGTCGGTCGGCTGGGCAAGCACCTCGAGAACCTCTATGACGCGGCGACCTCGGCCGCGAAGCTCGGCAAGCTGTTCGATCTCCCGCTCGAGCGCCTCGGCGGCGAGCTGCTGACCGGCAGCGGCCCGATCTCGCTCGAGCTTCGCCGCGCTGGCGAGCCGGTGCTCGTGCTCGAGCCCGGCGAGCGGCTCGGTCTCACGGGCTGCTCGCCGCTGCACGGGCAGCTGCTGGATCACCTCTATGGCCTCGATGACCGGCTCGGGTCGGGCCTCCGAGGGCCGACGGGGCTCGCGGCCGAGCACGACATCGAGCTGCGCGGCGACGGCATCGAGCTGCGTCTCGATGGCATCGAGCTGCGCGCGCTCGACCGCGAGGCCCTGCGCGAGCAGGTCAGCCTGGTCCGCGGGTGCGAGCTGCTGACCGGCAGCGTGCTCGACAACCTCGACGGCCGACCGATCCCGGTCGACGGGCAGGAGCTGCGCCGCGTGCTCGAGCTGGTCGGCCTGCGCGAGCGGATCGCCGCGCTGCCCGAGGGCCTGCACACGCAGCTGTTGCCGAGCGGCGCGCCGCTGCGCGAGGCCGAGGCCAGGCGCTTGGTGCTCGCGCGGGCGCTGCTCGATCCGCCGCGCCTGCTAGCGATCGATGGTGGCCTCGACGCGCTCGGACTGAGCCCGGCGCAACGAGCCGCCTTGCTCGACTGGATGTTCGACCCGGCTCGCCCGTGGACGCTGATCGTCGTCAGCGACGAGCCCGGGCTGCTCGCCCGCTGTGATCGCCGGCTCAACCTCGAACGCCTGCTCGCCTGAAGCCGATGGCCGCCAAGCTCGACCTCGTCGCTCCCGCTTCGCCGCTCGACCGCGCGCGGCCGAGCCTGCTCGCCGCGCGCTCGCCTGGGGTCGCGCGGGTGCTCGCCCGCTTGCTCGGCGTCGGCCTGGTCCTGCTGATCACGGCGCTGGTGTTCGCGCCTTGGCAGCAGAACGTGCCTGGCCACGGCCGGGTGATCGCCTACGCGCCGCTCGAGC
>CBFGLP010000547.1:0-2042 GCA_965649595.1 uncultured Myxococcales bacterium
CCCGCCGGCCCCCAAGCCTGCTCCCACCGCTCCCACCAAGACCGAGCCGGTCGAGTCGACGCCGGTCGAGGTCGTGGCTACGCCGATCATCGACGAGGCCGACGCCAGCGAGGCGCTGCTCGACGAAGACGTCCACGCCGACGAGCCGCTGCTCGACCTCGACGACGAGGACGACGACTTCCTCGCGGGGATCTTCGACGAGGACGCCGCGCCCAAGCGAAAGCAGCGGGAAGTCGCGATCCAGACCCACGAGGTCGAGGGCGCCGACGCGGGCGATCATTTCGACCTCGGCACCGCGTACCGCGAGATGGGCCTGATCGACGACGCCCTCAAGCAGTACGAGACGGCCGCTCGCGACCCCCGCTGGCAGGCTCGCGCGCTCGTGCAGATGGGCGGCCTGCATGTCTCGCAGGGCAACCTGGAGGTCGCGCTCGAGCACTACCAGCGCGCCACCGCGGCGGCCCGAACCAAGGACGAGCGCTGCGAGGCCAACTACGAGCTCGCCAACGTGCTGATCGGGCTGGATCGGCTGGACGAGGCCAAGGCGGCGCTCGAGCAGGTCGATCCCGGATTCCGCGATCGCGACCAAAAGCTCGCCGCGCTCTAGTGCCTCGATGTAGATTCGAATCGAGGTATCGACTCGATGCCTCGATTCCCTCGATAATGTGCTCGCGTGAGCGCAGCCGACCAAAAGCGTGGTCTCTCGACCCTCTCGGTCCACGGCGGCGAGCCGCCTGTCCGCAGCGGTCGGTCGATCACCGAGCCTTTGATCCTGTCGAGCACCTACCCCTTCGCCGACACGGCCGAGCTGCGCGCGTTCATGCAGGGCGAGCTCGAGCGGCCGCAGGAGTACGGGCGCTATGGCAACCCGACCGTCGCCGCGGCCGAAGCCAAGCTAGCGGCGCTCGAGGGTGGGGACGCAGCGGTGCTGCTGGCGTCGGGCATGGCGGCGGTGACCACCACGCTCTTCGCGATGCTGCGCGCCGGCAGTCACGTGGTGCTCACGGCCGACGTCTATCGCAAGACCCGACTGTTCGCGCGCACGATGCTGAGCAAGTTCGACGTCGAGGTGTCGATCGTCGAGCCGGAGATCGCTGCGATCGAGGCCGCGCTGACCGAGCGGACCAAGCTGGTGTTCACCGAGACGCCGACCAACCCTTACCTGCGCGTCGTCGATCTCGCGCCGCTGGTCGAGCTGTGCCGAGCGCGACGCGTCAAGACGGTGATCGACGCGACCTTTGCCACGCCGATCAACATGCGGCCGCTCGAGCTCGGCGTCGACTTGGTCATCCACTCGACGACCAAGTACCTCGGCGGCCACAACGACCTGCTCGGCGGCGTGGTGGTCGGGCGGGGCCCGATCACCGAGGCGGTGCGCGAGCAGGTCGGCACGCTCGGGGCCGTCTGTGATCCCCACAACGCCTGGCTGCTGCTGCGCGGGCTCAAGACCCTGGCCCTGCGGATGCAACGGCACAACGACAGCGCGCTCGCGCTGGCTCGGCTGCTCGCGTCACATCCGAAGGTCGCGCAGGTCTGGTATCCGCTGCTCGACAGCCACCCCGATCACGCGCGCGCCCGCAGGTACCTGCGCG
The DNA here is from genome assembly GCA_965649595.1 of uncultured Myxococcales bacterium. Taxonomy (GTDB): domain Bacteria; phylum Myxococcota_A; class Polyangia; order Nannocystales; family Nannocystaceae; genus Plesiocystis. Next base: position 1,593 of record CBFGLP010000547.1, read on the forward strand.
GGGGCGGAGGCGTGATCAGCTTCGAGCTGCACGGGGGCCTCGAGGCCGGTACCCGGCTGGTCGACGCCGTGACGATCCCCAAGCTCGCGCCGAGCCTCGGGGGGGTCGAGAGCCTGATCGAGCAGCCGGCGCTGATGAGCTTCTTCGACCTCGCCCCAGAGGATCGCGCAGCGATTGGCATTCGCGAGGGCCTCGTGCGCATGAGCGTGGGGATCGAGGACCTCGACGATCTGCGCAGCGATCTGCTCGCCGCGCTCGAAAGGGTCTAGTCGGCCCATCCGGGCGAAGGACTTAGAGCGCCCGGACGATCCCGCGCGCCATCTTCGGCGTTGCTCAGCTCACGTGCATGGAGGCTGGAGTGGCACCAGGCCCCCCTCTGGGGGGCCAGACGGACGCCTGCGAACCCGGAACCAGCCCACCGAGGACGCGCAGCGACCTCGCGGCTGCGAA
>CBFGLP010000548.1:0-2726 GCA_965649595.1 uncultured Myxococcales bacterium
GCGCGAGGATCGAGGGCGTCAATCACCCGACGGTCGCTGACATCACCGAGGCGGTGGCCAACCTTCACGTGGACGAGCTGAGCCGAGAGCTCCGTCAGCGTGGGCTCGGCGATTGGATCAGAGCTGACCACGAGGATCTCGGAGCCGGCGGCGACGTAGGCGTCGATACCCCGGACGATCGCGGGGACCCGCGAATTCCAGCCGAGGATCAGCGTGCGCTCGGGGGTCTGCGCGGAGCTGGTGGTCGCGACCACGAGCGCGTCGTCGACCCGACCCGACCAGGGCGTCGGGCGGCACTCGTCGTCGTCATCGGCGATCAAGATCAGCTTCTCGCCCGCGGCGATGACCCGGTCCATCGCCGGCTTGAGCTGGACACGCCCCTCGCCGCCGCGCAGGCCGATAACCGCACGCTCTTCGAATTGATGCAGCGCCTGTCCGAACGACTGGCCGACCAGCGGAGCAGCGTCGACGAAGTAGATCTCGCTGCCATCGAAGCCGAGCAGCTCCTCGTAGACAACCGAGAGGCCCGATTGCAGGCAGGTCTGCACGGCGATCTTGGCGACGAGATCGCCGATCTCCAGCACCTCGATCCGCCGCTCGCCAGTCAGCCGAGCTACAGCGATGTTCTTGGGATCGCGGATCTCGGTCACGACGTGCTGCGTCCGGCCCTCGGCCGGCGAGGTCCGACCGACCGCGAGCAGAGCCCGTACGACCTGCGTGTCGTCGCGGGCGTGCTCGGGCGCGAGCACGACGATCGAGCGGGCGTGCTCGGGTGCTACGACGTCGAGGGTCTCGGGGTCGGTCGGATCGCCCGAGCGCACGACCACGCGCGTGCGCCCGGTCCCACGCACCTTGCTGCGCAGCTCATCCTCCATCCAGACCTTGTCGTGCTCGGCGTAGATGACGATGCAGCCGCCCTTGCGGCTCTCGTTGGCCGCGGCCAGCTCGCCGACGATCGTGAAGATCTGCCGTGACCAGCCGAGCACGAGCGTGTGGTCGTGCTCGAGCACGCGCGAGTGACCCTGGCGCAGCGCGTTGAAGCGCTGGGCCACGCTCGCGACCAGCACCGCGACGAGGCTGCCAATCAGCAGGATCCCGGCGACCGTCGCGACCATCATGATCGCTCGCCAGGCGCTGCTGCCCTCGTCACCGGTGATGGTGCCCGGGTCGATCGCGTGCATGAGCGTGACCCAGAGCAGCTCGGCGAAGCCGAGCGGGGCCCCGTCCTCGTCGAGCGGAACCAAGCCGAGGATCACGACCACGACCGAGATCACGAACACCGTCGCGAGCGCGATCAAGAGGTGCCAGCTGATGAGCGTCCACGCCCCCTTCGCCATCAAGGCATCGAAGGCGTAGCGATAGCGGTCACCCAACGTCGGCTTTCGATGGAGCATCGGCTCGCGATGTATGCCCGAGTCGCGGCCGCGCTGTGAAGCCCAACTCCTCGCTGCCCCGGCCTCACCCGCTCAGCCGCCGAGGTTGGCCATCACGTACTCGAGCAGGTACCGCCCGTCGGCGTGCGAGGCGAAGTCGCGGTGCGCCACGATCCCGGCGTCCGGCTTGGCCGGGTTGGACTTCTTGTCCCAGCCGGGGATCCGCGGCTTGCTCTTGGACAGATCGCTGGTCGGGAACGCGAGCGGCAGGTCCGGGCAATGCTCGGTCAGCAGGCGAATGAAGGGCACGAGCGTGCGTCGCTGCGCGGGCGTCGGGAGGCAATAGACCTTCTCGGCGTCCGACGGCTTCCAGCACCACCAAGGACCCGGGATCGTCTCGCGCCACACGTTTCCGCCCCCGAACTTGGGGTTATAGGGGTTGGTGACCTCGATCCCGCCAGCCGTCGCGTTGAGCTGGTTGCCATGCACGAGGTACTCGAGCACCGGGTCGTTGTGCTGGTGAATGTGGCCGTCGGGGGCGAGGTTGAAGTGGATGCCGTAGAGGTAGCCGTTCTTGGCCCGCTTCGACTCGAGCACGCGGTTGGTCTTCTCGACGCTGGTCGTGACCGACTCGTGCAGCACGAAGTGGATCATCTTGCCGCTGCGCGGGCGGCTGGCGAAGTGCTTCTCCTCGTCGTCCTGCCAGTTGGTGCAGGAGATGCCCAGGTCGAGCATCTCCTGCGGCAGCGCGATGGTCTTGCCGTTGAGGATCAGCTTGTTGCTGCTGTTCGGTCGGCCGACCAGCGGCGCAGCGACGGAGCTCGGCGTGTCGTCATCGAGCGGGGTCAGCTCGTCGTCGCGTCCGTCGTCGGCCTCGCCCGGGAAGTCGTGGGCCGCGTTCGAGTCGACGCTGGGAGGCATCGCGCGCAGGGCCGCGTAGGTCGAAGGCCCGAGCATGCCGTCCGAGGTCAGGCTCAGCGAGGTCTGGAAGGCCGCGACCGCGGTCGCGAATGCGGCCGTGTCGGGCGAGAGATCGTTGTCGTCTAGCGGCGAGGGCAGGTCGCTCTGCTTCCACAGCTTGCCAGCAACCTTCACGTTGTATTTGATGGCGCGCGAGACATCGATCGGCATGACTTCACTATGCGGCTACGAATCGAGCAGGCTCAAGCAAAACATGCGCGCTTGGCCCGAACGCGCGTCTCGGTGGTTCACCGACATCGACGCATAGGCCAAGGGCGCGGCCGATACCCCTGGCCGCGCCGATGACCTTCTTCGCCCCCTCGGCTCAGCCGCTCGGGGTGCCGGCGTTGCTCAGCGCGTAGCCGGTCATGTCCGAGTAGGTGTAGGCGCCGA
>CBFGLP010000549.1:0-1926 GCA_965649595.1 uncultured Myxococcales bacterium
GCTGATCGATGAGGTCGACGACCGCGGCGTAGAGCGTGACCTCGGGCAGCGAGAACAAGGTGTCGACGTAGCTGAACCGGGTGCGCTCGCGGCCGACCCGCTGCGAGCGATAGATGGCCTTGCGCTGGTCCCGTTCGAGCATCGTGCGGCCGTGGTAGACGCGGCCGACGTAGCCGTGGCGATCCATCTTGAGCAGGTTGCCGCGCTGGCGATCGACGACGAGCCCACGAATCGCGAACTCGGGATCCGGCTGGATCTCGCGCAGGACCTCCGGCCAGCCGCGCGCGATCAGCTTCTCGACGGTGGCCTCGAGCGAGATGGCCTCCAGCTCGGCCTGCCGATAGCGGGCGAGCGTGTAGTCCATGTCGAAGCCGACGACCGGGACCTTGTCGAAGTCGAGGTCCCGGTTGGTGAAGATCCGCCGCGTTCGCGGGGTTTCGTGCTCGTGACCCAAGCTGCGCAGCAACCTGCGGATCGGCTCGGGGAGTTCCTGCTCGCTGGGCATTCGCCCGACGATTCTACTCCTCCAGCGAACCGGAGGTTCGACTCGGCTCGGGCGCGGGCGCCTGACTCGGTAGCTACCCGCCGGGTCGGATAGGCCGGGCATCCGGCCTCGGCGGGCCGGCAGGGGTGGTGATGCCCGACTCGGGCTCGACCACTACCGAGGGCGGCTCACCTGGGGGTGGGCGATCCGGCTCGGCCTTGGGGCCCGAAGCGGCCGTGTCACTCGTGATCGGTTGATCCGAGCTGGCCTGCTTGGTCGGCTCCGAGTCGGGCGCGGAGCCGTCCGCATCGAGCGGCTTGGCTGGCTCCGCCACGTCCTCGGCGTCGACTGGCTGGCTGCGCCCGACCGGTGGAGCGCCACGTGGACCGGGGCGTGGCCCGGACTCCTTGCATGCAGCGCATGCCAAGAGCCCGAGCACGAGCAGCCCTAAAGGACCGATGAGTGGCTTGCGAAGCTTGGCACGCATCACAGATCGATCTCGAGCGGCGAGAAGCCCTGCAGCTCGCCCCAGCCAGTCTGCACCGCCGTCGGCCCGGCCGGAACGCCCGAACCGCCGCTGTTGGGGTCGCAAGGCGTCGTGCCCGGAGCCTTGAGCACCATGCCGCACGCCCCACCCTCACAGTCGCCCGACACCTGCCGGACGATCGGACCGCTGAGCTTGCCCTTGCTCCCGAACCCGTCGCCGTAGTCGGCGGGCAAGGTGTAGTCGTTGTTGAAGTCCAGCGGCTCGCCGTCCTCGAGGATCAGCCGGAAGGTGATCTCGAACGTGTCGCCGTAGTCGTAGACCCACTTCTGCTGGTCCTTGTCGTACCAGCGCGGGTCGCAGGTCTGCTCGCCCGGCTCGAACACCGTGTAGGTGATGTAGAAGACCTCGACGTCGAGCACCTCGGTGCCCTTGGCGGCGCCGGTCACCATGATCAGCGGTGAGCGCAAGGGCTTGGCCGCCTTCGAGAAGGTCCGGGTCTGTTGCTCGCTGGTGCCGTCCGGGAAGTTGATCGTGCGCGTGCGCTCGATCCCCGTGATCGGCAGGCGCATGAAGTTCGAGTGCACGCCTGGCGGCGTCGTGTCGCCGATGCCGGGCACCACGATGCCGCCGGACTTGTCCTGGCGGTGATCGTCCGTCAGCAGGTAGAGGCTGCTGTGGAAGTCGTTGTCCGGGTCGCCGCCGTCGGTCCGGTTGTCGTTCGGCGAGCCGCTGATCATCGCGACGATGAACTGGTCGCGGTCGCCCATCTCGATCGTGCCGCCGTTGTCGTTGGGCCCGTCGATCTTGTTGTTGCCGGCGACCGCGGGCGAGAACAGGAACAGGTCGCCCATGTTGCCGTTGTTGTGGACCGGCTGGACCGTGCACTCGAACTCGTCGAGGCCCTGGCAGGCCGGGAACCGGAACAACTCGTCGGCGACCGCGAGGCCGTTGCCGC
>CBFGLP010000550.1:0-4539 GCA_965649595.1 uncultured Myxococcales bacterium
TTGCGCCAGTTCGACGCTCATGAAGGATCGCGGGGTCCGGCTTCGTCTCGACCGCTGCGTGGTTGGCTTGGCGGATCGAGATCGGGCCCGTAGCTGCCCGCGAGCACGTCCGCGTGGCCAAGGCGCTCGGAAAGCTGCCAATCATCGATGCTGCATTCGCAGCTGGCAAGCTCAGCTATTCCAAGGTCCGCGCCATCACCCGAGTGGCGACGCCCGAGACAGAGCAGGACTTGGTCAATGTTGCCTTGCACGCCACGGCGACCCAAGTCGAGAAGGTCTGTGCTGCTTATCGACGGGTGCGCAGTGCCTCGGCCGGATTGCAGGTGTTTCTGCGGGCCCTTACAACACTTGTGCGTGGTCTGAGGAAGGCCGTTTGCGTTGTTGGGGGGAGCTCTACGGGCTTCGCTACCGGGAGATCAAAGAACTACGATCGAGACGAGTAGTTTCGAATCTCCGCCAGCTCGATCGTCTCGAACGTGAACTGCAACACGCGCGGCGCCCAGTGTCGATAGGGCTCGAGGTCGCTGACGAGACCGACCGTCTCGCTCAGGCGGACGAGCTTATCGACGAGCTCCTCCCCGTAATCGAGCAGCCGCACGAGCTCGAGGAACGTGGTCGCCTCCGTAGGTTGCGCGAGGCTACCGGCGATCGCCCGCAGGCGCTTGTCACCATCGATTGCGATGGCTAGCAGCACGAGCACGACCATGAAGTCGCCGTCGAACCTGGAGATGAAGCTAGCGAAGCCGCGCGAGTCACCAGCCGCGCGGAGACGAAGCAGACGGTAGATGTTGATGAGCCGCTTGGTCAATCGCGGGGTCTTGATGAACTCCCCGAGCGCGGACAGGTACTCGTGCTCCCACCGCTCGAGGCTCGCCGCGGCGAGGGCCTCGTCCTTGGGCACGGGGCTAGGCTGCTCGGCCAGGCGGCGTGCAGCAGACGACGCAGGCTGCTCGGTCCGCTCCTCGGGTGAGACAGCAGCCGGCTCGGGGTCTGGCACGACCGGCTGCTCGCCGGACCTCGCGGGATCGAGCACGTCCGACTCGCCTGCTTCCTCGGGCTCGGTCGGGGTCGTGGCAGCCAAGAGCGGATCGATCGAGCGAAAGGTCCGGTTCAGCAGCGGGGGAACCTCATCCATGTCCAGCGTCTTGGCCACCAACTTTCGATAGCCGGCCTCCCCCATCTTCGGAATTGTGTAGGGAATCTGAAAGATCTTCTCGAGGTAATTGTGCGGATCGAAGCTGCCGAGCCCCGATGTGTTGGCGCCCTCGCGGAACAGCTCCGGCATATAGAGCTCATAGAGCGACCGAGCCAGCCAACGCGGATCGACGGCAACGACGACCACGAAGAGCTTGAAGGCGAGCAGGAGGTGGACGGCCTGCAGCACCTCGACGACTCGGTTGGCTGGGCACCGGTCGAGATCATCGATGAACAGCACAATCCGCTCGATCGGATACTTCCCGCTCGTATTCCACGCTTGGAGCACGCCGTCGAGCTTTTCGAAGTCGTCGCGGATGGTCGAGATGAGCCCGAGCTGCCCGCGATACTCCGCCGCGTCGCTGCGCTGACGCAGGAACTCGTAGACCAGGCCGCCGCGATCGATCCACTCTAGCTTGTTGGAGAGCTCTTCGATCTTGGTGTCCGTAGCGCGCAGGATCGCCTCGTGCTTGGCGATCTTTCCGTCGAGCTCGCGAAGGTTCTTTTCGAGCCCCTTGGTCTGTTCGTCGCCCTCGGCGTGTACGGCCGCGAGCTCGCGCAGCCGCCTCGGCAGGTCGAGCACACGCTGCAGGCTTGCGTACTGGCGACCGAACCACGCGCTCAGACCGGCCGCGGTCGCAATGAACCCGGCCAACATTTCGGTGACGCCAGCGAGGCCCTTGGATAGCCATCCAAAGCGCGCCGCGAGGGTGAGCACCACCATCACGCCAATCGGAACCAGCCAGGTCGTCCAACGCTGGCTCAACACTGTTCGCAAGAGCCCACCGGCTTGCTCGACCTGGGCGCGGAGCGCTACGGCCTTCTCCAACGCCTCGGCGCCCTTTTCTCGCAGCTCGTCCGCCTCCCCCGTATTGGACCATCCTACCCAAATATCCAGGGCGTTCACGAGCTTTTGGGCTTCGGTGATGTTTTTCTCGGAGAGCAGGTGCAGCAGCGCGGCCTCGGTCTTGCGACGCTCGTGCTCGCCGCCGTGTATATCGCTCGCTGCACTCGCACGCTCGGTCACCATTTGCTCGAGCTGCTGCTCGAGCCTGGCCCGCTCGGCCTTCTGCGACTCCAGGAGCTTGACCGCGTCCAGCCGCTGCTTCTCGTACTCCTGTCGCCTCGCCGCCGGCGCGGTGCTCTTGGTCATCTCGTCCGCCAGGCCGTCGAATATTCGCAGAGCCATGGATGCCCACAGGTTGGCGTCCATGTAGTGCCAGGCGTTGAAAGGAATGATGGCGGCCCGTCGAACGTAGGGCCCCTCGACTCCCGGCGCACAGATCTTCTTCAGCTGGGCCTCGAGCAGCTCCATGAAGTGGGACTTCCCGCTGCCCCACTCGCCGAATAGGCCGAGCGCGAGCGGCAGCGGAGTCTTCTTACCGGCGATTAAAGTGGCGAAGTGGCGAGCCTGCGTCTCGAAATCGAGCGCATCATGGTCAGCAGACGGCGTGTCTGTCGTGTATTCGGCCCGCTCGGGTGTATGGACCTCTTGCTGGTGCCCTAGTACGCGCTTCCATTCAGCCTTCGTTTGGGGGTCCGTCGCGCTGCGGACAATGCCAGCGATGAATCCATCGAGGACGGCGTCGCAGCGCTCGCGGGTCACGCCCCAGCCGGAGGGAATCATCTCGAACAAGCTCTGGCGTTCGAAGCCAGGGGCGACCACAAGCACTGCAAACAGCGCTCGTTCGGGTCGAATGTTCAGGGCGTCTATCAATTTCTGCGCGGCCAGCAGGGCCGTCGAGACAGGCTCGCCGAATGACACCAACGTGTCGTTGTTGTCGGTCAAATCCTGGTCATCTACGGACTCCCATGCTCCCCATCGTATGGGTCGTCCGGCCAGCCATTCGAACAGCAGATGTGCTTCCTCGAGGCTATGCGATAGCACCCGAAGCAGCTCCCAGAGACCCACTACAGGCGGGGCTTCGCCCTTCGGGGCCGTGATCGGGTCAGGGACCAGATTACTCGCACGAACGACGACTCGGAACAGGTTCGCGTGGAGCTCGTTCCGCAGATCGGTGTGCTTTGGCTCGACGGCGGAGATGGCCTCTTCGCCCTCTGTCTCGCCCTCCGCGCTCGATGATTTGGGGTCATCACTGAATCGCTCATAAAGCAGCCACGGCAGGGTCATCCGAGCGGCCCGCGCCGCCGCGGTAGCTTCGGTGTCTCCCAGCACGCGCCGCAAACGACCCATGATGGCGGTGTGTCGCTCGACCGAGGTTGGCGGCACCTCTGGGAGCAATAACGCAGCTACGTTTCCCAACTCGTCGACAGACGCGACCGAGGTGAAGTCGTCGGGGAACAACGCCGCGAGGACCCGGAAAATCTTGATCTTGGGGGTGCGCTGGCCTTCGAACGCCTTGACGCAGTAGCGATATATATCGAGCAGCGTCGCGTCGCGCTCGCGTGGGCTCTCCGGCAGTCTCTCCATCGACGCCGCCGCCAAGTGGCGCCGAAAATCGGCCCTACCGATGACCTCCTGGACTGGAATCCTGCCGCCAGCCCCCAGGCTCGATATTGGATTTCCCTCCCACAGGAGCTCGTGGAAGGCCGTGCTCTCACGAGTATCCGCCCCAGCCTCCTGCACTCGAGCCAAGAGCGCAGAAATTTGGTGGCGCCACGTAGCTGCCCACTCGGGGAGGGTCCGCTCGATCTCTTCACAAGCCTCGCGCAGGAGGTCGTCGTCGTAGCGGAGATCCGACACCGCGGCCTCGCCTGGTCCATCAGCGTTCATGACTTCTCCACCCTCGCCATTCACTCCCTCCGAAACGGCTCCAACAAGCGATCCCACAGCCCCTTGACCTGCATCCCCTTCTCCAGCTCCGCCAACAACACATCCATCGTCTCCCAGCGATCCTCAGGCTCCGCCGCCAGCCCCCGCTCGAGCACCTTGCGAAACGCCTTGGGCACAACCCCCGCCCGCTCGCTCGGCGGCGGCGTAATCTTCCCCTCTTCGATCGCCCGAGCGATCGCCCCCGCGCTCTTGCCAATGAAGGGTCGCTGCCCAAACAGCGCCTCCCACAGCGCGACGCAGAAGCTGAACTGATCACTCCGCGGATCCGCCCGCCGGCCAAAGTGCTGCTCGAGCGACATGTACGCGGGCGTGCCCGACAAGCCGATCGTCGCGAGTAGATCCGGCCCTTCGTCCAACGCCGCGCGCAGGCCCGGGGTCATGTCCTCGACGGTCTGGAAGCTGTCGGTCCCGTTGGTGCTGCGCGCGAGCCCGAAGTCGACCACCCGCACGCGGCCGTCCTTGCCGAGCAGGGCGTTGTCGGGCTTGAAGTCGCGGTGCATCAGGCCAGCCGCGTGGGCGGCCGCGAGCCCGCGCCCGGCCTCGAAGTAGTG